>SKMT01000625.1 GCA_007120915.1 Myxococcales bacterium
CGGCTGCTGGCCAAAGACATCGGCGCCCGCTTCCGGCGCGCCGCCGATGCCGCTGCCGCCCTGATCAGCCTCGGCGATCCGAAGCCGACACAACGCCGCGAACCCGATGAGCCGGCCGAAGTCAGCATCCCTCCCACGCTCACCCTCTCCACCGAAGCCTTCACCGACGCGGAGACGTCGACCAACCTCCGCACTCAGCTTCTCGATGAGGACGAACTCCACGCCCAACTCGCCGCCGACCGCCACGAAACCACCGACGCCCAGCCCCCTGCGTCCGGCACATTTCCCGCCCGACGCGTCGTCGCACCACGCCAATGGGACGAACAGCACGATGAACGCCGTCCCCACAACATCCCTGGAACCGGCAAAGGGATCTTCGAGGTACGCCAGCCCCCCTACGTGGGCCGGCGCAACCAGCGCGACCTGCTGTGGCAGCAGTTGCGCTCGGTGGTGACGCGTCGTCGCGCGCGGTTTGTCCTGATCCGCGGCGACGCCGGCATCGGCAAAACCCGGCTGATGCAGTGGCTGGCAACCCGGGCTCATGAACTCGGCGTGGCGACCACGTTGACCGCCCGCCACAGCCCAATCATGAGCACCGGCGACGGACTGGCGCGGGCATTTCAGACCTTTCTGAGCACCACTGGGCTCGACCGCCCGGCGCTGATTCAGCGACTCCGCAGCGTCTACGCCACCTACTTCGACGAGGAACCGGACGAACAACACCTGGCCGCCCTCGTCGAGTGGATGAGCCCTCGCACCGAAGAGACCGACGACGACCTTCCCGTGGTACGCCTGGAGTCAGAGCTGTCGCGCTTTCTGCTCGCACAGCGGCTTCTCGAACAGATCTGCCGACGTCGCCCCGCGGTGCTGTGCATCGATGACGGCCAATGGGCACAGGACAGCCTCGGATTTGCCCGCCACCTGTTGGCAGCCCGCAACGAACGGCCCATCCCGGCGCTGATCGTCGCCACGGTACGGCCTGAATCGCTGCGCGACAGGCTGGTAGAACAGCAGCTTCTGGAGACTCTCATCGAGTTCGACTCCTCCACGGTCATCGATCTCGACGCCCTCGATGACGCCCACCAGTTGCGACTGATCGACTCCCTTCTCGGACTGGACCAGACCCTGGCACAGTCCATCCATCAGATGGCCGGCGGAAACCCGCTGTTCGCCGTCCAACTGATCGAAGACTGGGTGGGCCGCAACGTGCTCGAAGACTCTCCCGACGGCTATGTGCTCGCCGAGGGCGAAGAGATTCCCGATGATCTAAACACCCTGCTGACCCGCCGCATCGAAGCCGTCATCACCGGCTACAACGCCCCCGACGACGCGCGAACCTCCCTGAAGGTCGCCGCCGCGCTGGGAGTGGCCGTCGACGACCGGGAATGGCGCACCGTCTGCTCGATGGCCGGTGCGCAACTGCCGGACTCATTGGTACCGTACCTGATCCAACAGTCCGTGGCTGTGCCCCACCCGCAGGGCTGGCGATTTCGGCTTCCGCTGTACCGCGACGTGCTCGAACAACTCAGCCGCCAGCACGGCCGCTGGGCCACACTGAACGCCCACATCGCCGACGCCATCGACACCGCCGGCCAGAACGGAACCTGTCTCCACGAGCGCCGCGGCAGACACCTGCTTGCCGCCAGACAACCGGTCGACGCCATCGATCACTTCTGGCAGGCCATCTCCACCCGCATGCAACAAAGCGCCTACGCCCAGGCGCTCAGCCTCACCGCACTTCTCGAAGAGTTGTTCGACCAGTTGGACTACCCCCCCGAACACCCGGACCGAGTCCGGCTGAAGATCCCCCGCGCCGAATCACACCGGTTTCTCGGCGACACGCCCCGGGCCCAACAGTTGTACGACGAGCTTCGCGACGAACTGCATCTTTTGGACGACCACCTGCGCGCCGAAGCGCACCGTTCGCTGGGTAGCTTCGCCAACCACTGCGCTCGATTTCAGCAAGCACTCCAAGAATACGGCCACGCCCGCGATCTTTTCGACCAGGTCGATGATACCCGGGGCCTTGCTCGAACACTGGACGGAATGGGCTGGACCCATCAACGGATCGGCCAGGTCGACGACGCCCGCCGGATCTACCGAACCGGCTATCAGCTCGCCGATGCGGCGGGGCTGCAACGGGAGGCGGGCTGGTGTCTGACCGGTCTGGCCCATCCTCTCCCCGATGTCGACCCCGACCAAAGCGGCGGACACGCCCGCCAGGCGCTCGCGCGATTTGAAGCCGCCGGCTGCCGAAGCGGAATGGCCGTCGCCCACTGGCTGCTCGGCGACTACGAACGGCTCCAGCAGAATCTCGACCGCGCACGGCGCCACTACCAACGCACCCGAGAACTCGGCGAGATGGTGGGCCACAACATCGCCGCCAACGCCTCCGTCGGCCTGCTCGGCATCTGCGATCTGTTCGACGGTGACATCGAGCGGGCCGAACAGCGCATCCGTCACTTCCGCGACACCATCGGCACCGCCGAATCGACCCACTTCATCGCCCCCCTTGCTGACCTCGGAATGCTCGGCATTGCCGCGCATCACCGCGACACCGACGCCTTCGATCAACTGGTCGAGCAGTTGCATTCCGCCGCCGAAGACCCCGGGCTGATGGCGATCAACTTCCGGGTCATCTTGCGCCATATCCACCGCATCTGCCTCGACCACGACGACGCCCGCCGGGCCGACGCCATCGAGGGGCTGCTCAACGCACTGCCCCAGTCACACGACTGACCGGCCACTCTCCCGCACGCTCCGGCCATATCGCCGCAACCCCGCAAGCAGCAACAGCGCAGCCAGCAATACTACCACCGCCCCCGGCTCCGCCGCCGAGGCAGCACATCCGCATCCGGCATCTGCCGCCGCCTCCTCCTGCTCGTCGTCGGAAGTGTCGTCGTCCGGGTCACCATCGTCGTCGCCGTTGTCGTCGTCACCGTTGTCGCCCGGCTGTTCATCATCATCATCGTCGTCCTCCGACTCCTCGACGCGATCGGGACGGCTGCTACCAATTTCCAACCAGGGCTCGCCTTCCTCATCGGCGGCGTCCAGCGCGCCGGCGAAGGGGCTGTCGCCGCGCTGATTGCCCATAAAGTCGACCTCCGGATATCGGTCATCGTCCAGCGGCGCGGCATCTGCCAGCGGCCCCTCCTGAAGGGGCGCCACGCTAAATGGCGACTCATCGGGCGCATAGAAACACTCTTGAGGGTCATCACAGGTGACGTTGCCCTCCACCTGCCCCTCGGGGCTTCCCCCGATATCGCTGTGCGATCCGGGCGCGATGGCGTTGTTCACCAGCGCATTGTTGCTGTCCTCCGGCCAGTCCGACACCTGGATGGCCGACCCATCGCCTTCGAGCACCGTGTTGTGAGCCACGTACGTTCCTTCGTGCGCTGCGCCCTCGCCGTGGCGATAGATATGCAACCCATGGGTGTCTGCCGATCCGACGACGTTGTTGGTGACCACCGCCGGCCCACCGCCCACCAGAATCGCTCCGCTCGTGCGTGATCCGACCACCAGGTTTCCGTCGATAACCGACGGTTCGAACTCCTCCTGGTGCGTGCCGTAGACCATGATCCCCGGGCCCTGGGTGTCGAAAATCGCGTTGTCCCGGATCGTGGCGTTGGAGTCAGCCTTGATCTGAATCCCGTAGCCCACCCCCGGAGATTCGAGCCCGTAGATGACGTTGCCTTCCACCGTCGCATCCGTGACATGGCAGTCGTCCACGCCGTCGTGGCACCCGAAGTAGATCGCCGTTGTATCCAGGTCGAACATCGTGTTGCCCACAATGTTGAGCCGCTGCGGGTTCGAGTCGCTGAAGTTCGCCGACATCGTCACCCCGCCGATCGCCTCGAAGTGGTTGTTCTTGACCGTAATGTCGGTGGGGCTGTGAAAGCGGATCGCATGAGGGCCGGCGGTACCCGGAAAGTGCAGGTCGCGAAGCACGACGTGTTCGCTCTCGGAGCGAAACTCGATGGTATTCGCCCCGGTCCCGTCATAGGCAAGATGCGCCGGATCCTCCGGGTCCAGGGATCGAATCACCACCGGGTCCTGCTCCGTGCCCTGGGCTCGGATGTGACAGGTGTCCAGGTGGTCCCCCGGCTCAAGCGCGACTTCATCTCCCGGCTCGGCGTCGTTGACCGCGTCACACCAGTTGTCGTCTACACCCACCTCCACCACCGCCGCTGACACACTGGGCGCGCACAACATCAACACACCGAACACCAACCACCAACTGAATCGTCGCATCCTCAAACTCCTCCCGAACTTCTACTGCATTATCAACTATCCGAATCGGCGCAGATACTCGTCGACGTCATACTTGCGCCGGGCGCCGTCGCTCGTCATGTACCGCACCTTACCAAAAACCTCGCGCTCCGGCCCCCATGCCCGGTCGTATCGGCCCAGCACCCAGAAGATGCCGTTGTACGAGTTCGGATCCCGCCCGTCGACGGCGTACTTGTCATTGAGCTCGATCATGATCTGCAGCGCCCGCTGTGGCGTCGGCGTCCAGTGCAGAATCTTCTTGCCCCACAGCATGCGCATGTAGTTGTGCATCGTGCCCGTCTGCACCAGTTGATTCTGCGCGGCGTTCCACAACGGGTCGTGGGTGTCGGCCTCTTCGAACTGCTCGATGGTGTACACCTGGGGGCGCGGGTCGTCGCGATGCTCTTCGAGTGTGGTCTTCGCCCAGCCCGGCAGCGTCTCGTAATCGTCGTAGCCCTCCGGGTCCAGCGCGCAGCGATTGATGCCCACCTCTCGCCAACTGACGAACTGATCGACGAACTCCTCAGCGCCCGGCGACATCCCCCAGAACCCCTCGCGCTTGCCGATGCACTCGTCGTCGATGCCACTTCGATCCCAGTCTTCGCGTTCACTGAGCGCATCGAAGACCCGATGCGACGAGATATGGCCGAAGTGAAAGTACGGCGACAACCCGCTTTCGGCGGGGTTGCACACGTCATTTCGCCGCCGGTGATAGTCGTCGAGATTCTCCCGCAGAAACCACCCCAGCCGCTCACAGGCCGCATCGGCACCGCCGGGCAACGCAGGATTGGGCGCGATGCTGTGGTCCAGCGGCAGATCGTCCAGGCTTCGGCTGTCGCTGTCGAGCCATCGGTCCGTCGCCTCCGGCCATCGCGACGACACCTGGTCGGGAAGTGAGTCGAGCCTGGGCAACTCCACTCCATCCAACGGATCGACCTGTGGCCACTGCGGGCGAGTTTCGGCGAACTGATTGTGGACGTGACGCCGATAATCCCAGGCGCGCTTAAACAGTCTGTCCGTACCCCGCATCGGCATCACGCCGTTCGAATCGACCGCCTCCAGCCGAACATCGACCCGCCCGGCCGCCGCCTCGAGCATGTGAGGGATAAAAAACGCCGGAAAGTCATCGGTCACCACGGCACACGCCTCTTCGGCGAGCCGCTCAATCAGCCCCTTTCCCGGGTGGTCGGGCGTGCCCACGAACGGGTAGTACCGAACCGGGGCCTCCGCGAAGGCCCGTCGATTGTCGGCCATCCCGTCGAGAATAAAGGCGTGAAACCGGTCGCAGGCAAAGGGATACTCGTAGCGAAGCGCCTCCAACACCATCAGCGGTCGGCCCAACTGTACCGCCAGATCCCGGGCGCGCTGCAACCCGAAGTTGTAGGTGGCACGGCGGGTGGCAACCATCCAGTACACCACCAGCTCGCCGCCGGGATCGATGTCCCCGTCATTAAGCCGGCGGATACGGGTTTCAGCAACGGTCATCCTCTACCTCTGTCTGCTTCGCGCACGTTCACCCCCGTACTATGTCCAGCGAAAATCAGCCCAGATGCTC
>SKMT01000566.1 GCA_007120915.1 Myxococcales bacterium
GACTGCCAGCAGTCCTCCCGGGCCCGCCGCAGCGCGAAACGTCTGCACGTCCACCCCTCCGGGCTCACCTTCCTGACCAACCACCGGGGTCACCGCCATCAGCACGCCCGCCCAGACCGCCAGCGCAACAATCCATCTCCTCCCTTCCGTGTGACCACAATACCACGCCATGCGTTCTGCTCACTTCTTTACCGCTGTAGAACCACCCGGGCGCCATCATGACACCGACGAGTCATCTTGAAAAGAATTCGCTTCTCAGGCCCACCACCATTGACGCGAAGCGTCATCGCCCCCGCCTTGCGCATCCCGAACCCGCTGACTATAAGTTGGCCCAAGACATCGCTCTCTCGGTGCTGGCCACCCTGAAATGGCACGCCGGTTTTCACTCCAGGAGGAATCCGTGGATCTTTTCGACGCCGCAGACGACTTACACTTTGGTGATCTCCACATTACGAACGACCCCGAGACCGGCCTCCAGGCCATCGTCGGGCTCCACAGCCTCGAACTCGGGCCCGCCATCGGTGGGTGTCGACTGTATCGCTACAGCGACAGTGATGCCGCGCTGCGGGACGTGATGCGCCTGGCGCGGGGGATGACCTACAAGGCGGCGATCTCGAATCTGCCCCACGGGGGTGGCAAAGCGGTGATCGTCGAACCGGAGGACTACGACGAAGAAGACCGCCGCCAGATGTTCGCGAAGTTCGGACAGTTCGTCGACTCTCTGGGTGGCGACTACATCACCTGCGAGGACGTGGGCACCCGCGTGGACGACATGAACGTGGTGCACAACCACACCGACCACGTGCTGGGCTACGACCCGGATGCCGGCAGCTCCGGAGATCCCTCGCCATTTACCGCCTATGGAGTGCGTCGAGGCATCGAGGCGGCCGCAAAGTTTCGCTGGGACCGCGACGACCTCGAAGGCCTTCACGTCGCCATCCAGGGCGTCGGTTCCGTCGGTTATTATCTGGCCGGTGAACTCCACGAACTGGGCTGTGAGTTAACCGTCGCCGACGTCGACGACGACGCCGTGGACACCTGCGTGGCCGAATTCGGTGCACGCCGCGCCGAGCCTGGCGATATCCTCGCCGTCGACTGCGATATTCTCGCTCCCTGTGCGCTGGGTGCGGTCATCAACGACAATTCGCTGCCCCAGCTCAACTGCGAGGTCATCGCCGGCGCCGCCAACAATCAACTCGCCGAAGCACGTCACGGCGTCGAGTTGCGCGAGCGCAACATCGACTACGCCCCGGATTACGCCATCAACGCCGGCGGGCTGATCAACGTCGCTCAGGAATACCGTGGCTACGACGAGCAGACCGCCCGCAAGAAAACATCGGCGATCTACGACACGGTGCTCCAGATTCTTCAGCGCGCCTCCCGCGAGAGCGTTCCCACAAACCTGGTGGCCAACCGAATCGTCGAGGAGCGCGTCTACGGACAAGCGCTGGCATAACGCCAGCTTGTGCCCTCCCTCGTCGAGCACTCAGCCCGGAGTCTAAGGAGATCCTTTGGGATCCCGATCTGGCGAGCCGGGCGCTATTGCCCTGTCAGAGCTCACTACTTGACATTCAAACCCCGATTCAATCAGTCTGACGTGCTGATTGACCGTGTCGGTGCTATGGTGGCCCGACCGGCACCGGCGATAGTTCGCCGGCACGCACGGACCCGGCCTCGGGTGGGAGGCCCACTCTCCAAACACAACCTGCACGACCCGTATCTGGCACAACAGGATGGAAGTCATGGCATGTTACTGGCGACGTTGCCTCGCAATCTCAGGCATCGCCCTCGTTTTCGCGTTTATTGGCTGCGGTGAGCCTCCGGAACCGCTGTTTATGGAATGTGACGCCGACGCTGACTGTGAAGCGGAGGCCCCCTACTGCGCTGACGCCGACGACGGACTGGAAGGGTTCGACACATCCGTATGTGTCGAATGCACCGACGACGGGGACTGCTCCGGCGGATACTGCTCCCAGGGCGAATGTCACGACGACAACATCTGCTCCAATGACGACGATTGTCACGAGGACACTCCACTGTGCCACGGCGATCCCAGTCAGTTGGACCACGCCGAGGAACCGGTCTGTGTTGAATGCCGCAGCGACGGCGACTGCGAAGACGATAACGCCCCTTACTGTGTGCAGGGCGGATGCTACGAGACCAACGCCTGTGCCAATGACGATGACTGCCACGGTGACACCCCCTACTGCGATCAAGACGAAGCGCTGTGTACCGACACCATCAGCGAATGTGACGACCACGACGACTGCTCCGGTGCTACACCTTACTGCCACAACGAACAGATCTGTGTGTCCGAAGAGTTCATCTGTACCGCTCAGGATTGCGCCGGCCGAGGCGGCGTCTGCGACCCCGAAGCCGGTGTCGACGGCGACTGTGTCAATGCCGACCCCTGTGACATTCAGAGCGACTGCCTGGACGACCACTTCTGCATCGACGGAGCCTGCGAGCTGCAGGACGAGGTCTGCGACTGTAACCCTGAAGAGGCCTGCGTATACAACCAGGTCGAAGAACAGGTCGAATGCGTCATCGAAGAGATCTGCGAACCCGATGCCCAGCGCTGCGATGAAGAGGACGAGAATCTGATGTGGCGCTGCAACCCCGCCGGCACCGAGGAGATTCCCGTGCCCTGCGGCGAAGGCTGTGAAGAAGGCGACGAAGAGGGCGAGGCATTCTGTCCCGACCCCGAAGGTCAGTCCTGCACCAACGGCTTCAAGCCCAACGACGATGGCGAACCCCGCCACTTCGACATCCTCTGGGGTGATCACACCAACAGCTACAGCGTCGACGCCTCCAGCGGTTGCGTCAGCGAAGAGCACGAGTTGCGCACCACCGGCGCCGACCTGACCTTCGAGTTGGAGTTGGAGCCCGACGAAGTCGGTGTGGTCGAAATGGTCACCGCCCTCGACTACGCCACCATGTACGTCATGGACGAATGTCCCACCGGCGCCGAGATCGACAGTTGCGTCGAACCCGACGGCCACTTCATCGACGAAGATCACCCTGACGGACAGCTCGAAACGCTGTTCATGGACAACGATACCGACCAGACTCAGACCTATTACGTCGTCACCGACACCGGCACCGGTGCCGCCACACAGGAGGCCGAAATTACTTTCGTGGTCTCCGAACAGATCTGTAGCCCCGGCGACGATGTCTGCGACGACGGCGAGCTCGGCGAGTGCTCCACCTTTGGCACTCACTTCCAGACCGATTCGCAGCGCGCCTGTACCGACGGCTGTTACGATGACGACGATCCCACCGTCGCGCTGTGCGAACCGAAAGGCCACAGCTCCTGTCCCGATGCCGAGTACTTCGACGGCAGCCAGGCCCAGAACTTCGATGGCGAGATCATCGACTTTCACCACGATGTCACCATCGGCACCGGTGACTGCGCCGAGTCCTCTGGCCAGAGCACAACCCTGCAAGGCCCTTCGGCCTACTACGAGGTCGACCTGGACGAAGGCGAGCGGCTCAACGCCAATCTGTACTCCGAGTTCGACGCCGGCGTCTGGTTCGCCACCGCCTGCGGTGACGACGACTGTGAGCGCCTGGTCTACGACAGCGACTCTACTCAGGTCTCACGCTATGTCGCCCCCGAACCACAGACTGTCTACGTGGCGGTGCAGGCCGTCGACGCTGATGTGCCCCACGGTCACTTCACGCTCGACCTCTCCATCGATCCCCCCGAATGCATGGGCGAAGAAGAAGGTCATGTGCTCGGCTGCGACGGCGATGACCTCCGATACTGCGACGGCTCCGACTTCCCCAGCCGCTATACCTGCGATGGTCCCTGCGATGAGGACACCAACACCTGCGAGGATCCCACCGGCAACACCTGCCTGGACCCGGTGCAGTTGACCCTGGGCGACGACCACAGCGGTTCATTCACCGCTGTAGACGACGAGCTGACGCCCCTGGCGTGCACCGAAGTCGTCGACGACTTCGACGACCCTCTCGGTCCCGACAAAGTCTTCCACCTCGATCTAGACGACAATCAACTTCTGGACATCGATCTCGATACCATTTCCGCATACGCCGGATACTACCTTCTCGACGACTGTCCGGTAGCCACTCAGGACGTCGCCGATCAGTGCCTCTACGGCTCTGTCCCCGGCGAAGACGGCGAGTACTTCATCGAAGACGGCGGCGACTACTACATCGTCGTCGACAGCTCCAACCGCTTCGACCCCGCCGACTTCACCCTCAACGTCGACGCCACCGACGCAACATGCATGCCCGATTCCATTCGCTGCGCCGGCGATGATATCGAACAGTGCAGCGATGACGGTGATAGCTACGAACTGGTGACCCCCTGCGCGATTTCCTGTGATGAGGACGACATCGTTTGCACCGCCCCCGATGACGTCAACGACCGCTGCGGCAGCGATGACACCTACTTCATCGATGGGCCCGGCCAGATTGTCGACAACTTCGACCGGTTCAGCCAGCAGGAAAACCTCATCCCCGCCGACGAATGCTTCGACGACGGCACCGACGGCGTCGACGCCTTCTACGAGTTTGACCTCGACCCCGAAGAGGTGGTGCTCGTCGACGCCAGCTTCACCGTCGATGGCGACGACAGCGAAGAGGTCGGCATCTATCTCAGTGACGGCTGCCCCACCGACGGTGACGAATGCCTGGAGTCCGATTCCGCCTCCGGCAGCACCACCCTCGACACCTCCCTTGGCTATCTGTCCGAAGACGGCGGAACCTACACCGTCGGTATCGCCGGAATCAGCGATGTCGACTCCGGTGAATTCTCCATCAGCTTCGATTTCTACGACGCCGAGTGCACCCCGGGAGAAGATGACCAGTGCATCGACGACGATACCGCCGCCGAATGCACCTCGCTTGGCAAGGAGATCGAATCGAGCTGTGCCTACGGCTGCGAGGACGGAAGCTGCCTCGACAAGAAAGGCGACACCTGCGACCGGCCCTGGGTACTCGAAGAAGAAGGCTCCGATGACGGCGACGAAATCACGATGAGCGTCGACGGCAACATCGGTGCGTTCTCCGACACCTTCAATCCCTACTCCGACGGAGAAAGTTGTATCAACAACGCCGAAGGTGAGGGCCCCGATGCCGTCGTCGAAATCGAAGCCGAGGACGGTGACGAACTCTTTGCCGAACTCGACAGCACCTACGACGGCGCGCTCTGGCTCGCCACCTCCTGTGGCGACGCCGACGACAATTGCGTCGACGGCGCCTACGAGAACTTCGGGCCCGGTGTCGAAACGCTGGAATACACCTTCAGCGACGACGGCACCTACTTCCTTGTCGCCGACTCCGTACCCCTGGGCTCGACCGGCAGCTTCGACCTGGACGTCACCCTCACCTACGGTGATGACAACGGCGACGACGACTGATCACCGGTAGTCTCAACGGAGAGCATCAAACCGAAAAACCCTCCGGCGACTGCCGCCGGAGGGTTTTTGTTTGCCCTGTGTTTCAACGGGTCACAGCAGATTTGCCGCCATCTCCGCGAGCCTTGACCGCTCTCCTTCAAACAGCGAGATCGTCGCCGCAACCGACTGCTCTTTGAACCGGTTGACCACGTAGGTCAGCCCGTTGGACTCCGCATCCACGTAGGGATTGTCGATCTGATAGGGGTCGCCGGTCAGCACGATCTTGGTGCCTTCACCCACCCGGGTCAGAATCGTTTTGACCTCGTGCGGGGTTAGGTTCTGCGCCTCGTCGACGATCATGAAAATGTTGGGCAACGAGCGGCCGCGGATATAGGTCAGCGGTTCGATTTCGATAATCCTCATCGAACGGAACTCGTCGGC
>SKMT01000458.1 GCA_007120915.1 Myxococcales bacterium
CCAGCGCCAAGAGCCCAGAGCCCAGCCCCCAGCACCCAGCACCAAGCGCCAAGCGCCCAGCGCCCAGCGCCCAGCGCCTACGAAACATCCAACTCCACCACTTTCCCCGACGCCGTCTCCCGTTCCACGTCGCCGTTGGCGTAGGTGGGCACCAGCGTGTGCAACCGGGCGCGTGCGCCCTCGTTGTCGCCGGCGTCGGCCACCTCGAGAAGCTCTTCGATCTTGTCGGCCTTCTTCGCGGAGACCTCGCCGTCTTCGCCGCCGTAAAAGATCTTGCGGTGTTCTGTGCGGTCCAGCTCTTCGTGGTCCAGCGCCAGTTCCTCGAACAGCTTCTCCCCGGGGCGGATGCCCGTGATGTCGATGGGGATTTCGTCTTCTGTAAACCCGGACAGCCGGATCATGTCGCGGGCCAGATCCATGATTTTGACGGGCTCGCCCATATCGAGGATGAACATCTCGCCGCTTCGGAAGCTCGCCGCCTGCAATACGAGCTGGGTCGCCTCCGGGATGGTCATGAAATAGCGGGTCATCTCCGGGTGGGTCACCGTCACCGGGCCGCCCTCTTTGATCTGGCTTCGGAAGATGGGGATGACGCTGCCGTTCGACCCCAGCACGTTGCCGAAGCGCACCGCGCAGAAGTTGGTGGTGTCGCTCAAGTTGCCGAGCCGGCGCACGTACAGCTCGGAGACCCGCTTGGTCGCCCCCATCACGCTGGTGGGATTGACGGCCTTGTCGGTGGAGATCAGAACAAAGGAAGCGGCGCCGGTCTCCTCGGCCAGATCGGCGACGACCTTCGTGCCGCGCACGTTGTTTTTGACCGCCTCGGCGGGGTGTTTCTCCATCAGCGGCACGTGCTTGTAGGCGGCGGCGTGGACGATGACCTCCGGGCGGTACTCTTCGAACACCGCCTCCATGCGTTCTCGGTCGGCCACGTCGGCGATCACCGGCTTGAGCCCGTCGTAGTCGTCGCGAAGCTCGCGGTCGACCAGAAACAGCGGGGTCTCCGCACAGTCGACCATCACCAGCTTGTCGGGGTTGAACCGAAGCACCTGCCGGCAGATCTCGGAGCCGATCGACCCGCCGGCGCCGGTGACCAGCACCCGCCGATTCTCGATAAACGTCCCGAGCTGGTTGGTGTCCAACTCCACGGGCTCTCGGCCCAACAGATCCGTAATCGCCACCTCTCGAAGCTGGGTGACCGACACCTTCCCCTCGACCACCGCCTCGAAGGCCGGCACAATCCGCGTCTTCAGATCCGCCTTCTGCGCCAGGTCCACCACCCGCCGGATCGCCTCCCGCGACGCCGAGGGCATCGCAATAATCACTTCCTCGATGTCGTGCTTGTCCGCAAGCTGCGGGATCGCCTCCATCGGCCCCAGCACCCGGATCCCGTGCACGCGAAGCCCCTGCTTGTAGGGGTCGTCGTCCAGGAAACCGACGGGCCGGTAGTCGATGTTGCGGTTGCGCGTAATCTCGCGGATCAGCGCCTCACCGGTGTCACCGGCCCCGGCGATCAGCACCGGCACCTTCGGGCCGCTTCCCCCGCGGCTGGCTACCTGCTCGCGAAGCAGCCGAATCCCACCGCGGGCCCCGCCGATCAGAAACAGGCCCAGCACAAAGTCGATCAGATAGATCGACCGCGGCATATTCTCCGGGGTCAGCAAGAAGACGTTCACCGCCAGCCACACCCCACTGGCGGCGACCAGCGCCCTGGTCAGAGCCACCAGATCGTAGAGGCTGACGTACTTCCACCACCCCTGGAACATCCGCAACGCGCCGAACACCGCCAGCTTGATCGCCAGCATCGGCAACAGCCCCGCCCACATCGCCGCCTGAAACTGCGGTTCCAGCGTAAAGTCGAAGCGCAAGAAAAACGCGCCGACATAGGCGACGGTGAACAACCCGGCGTGAATCCCCACCAGCATCAGCACTCGAACCCACCGCGGAATCCGCGGCAGAGAGTCCAGAAAACTTGAGTTGTCTTGTACTGCCATAGTTACTGCGTACGTCGTGAGGTGAACCAGCAGAGGTGCGTTCGCCCGAGCGTAGCCCCGACCGACCGTAGGCCCCGGGCCGAAGGGAGCTCGGGGTTCGGAGGTACGCGCAACCACCGGAGCGTCGAAATTATCGTGGACTCTTCTAACACAAAGTGTCTCGGAGATCACAGATGTTGGTTACTGGTTATTGGTTATTGGTTATTGGTTATTGGTTGGTCATCGGCGGTTCGGGCTTGCACGGACCTCAACAGCGAATCGACGTCTGTCGGGCCATCGAAGGTCGAGCCACACCGAAACGGAGTCTCAATGCGCCACGGCCTCCGTAACGCTTTCGGCCGATTCGGGTCACCCGCCCATCAATAGTTAGATTCTGTAATAGGCGGCGGTACGGGCAGCCACGGCCTCCGAAAACGGATCGACCGCTCTCAGGCCATCGAAGGCCGAGTTAACCCGGACCGCCGTCTATTAAGGGAACCATTCTTTTATGGGCGGGTGACCCGCCACGGCGGTAAGCGTCACGACGGCCGTGGTGGTGTGAGGCGGCGGTTCGGGCAGCCACGGCCTCCGACAATGAATCGGACGCTGCAAGCCCAGCGGAGGTCGAGGCATCACGTAACGGCGGTCCATTCAACCCGGCCGATGGTAACGCTTGCCGCCGCTGCGGATGGGCACCCCTGAAATAGATAGATCCTGTAAAAGGCGGCGGTCTGAGTTGGCACGGCCCTCACCAGCGCAAGTACGCTGAATTTCCTCCCCCGCGAAAGCCGGGGGAGGTGGCCGCGAAGCGGTCGGAGGGGGTGGTCGGGTGAACACGGCCTCCGAAAACGGACCGGCCGCCGTCAGGCCATCGACGGTCGAGTCAGCACGAACCGCCGTCTTGCCGCGTCGCCCTCTTCCAAGAACTATTGCGAGATAAACTTTATGTGCATAAACTTTACTGGAGTAAACTTTTTCTCGTCATTTTCCCGGAGAGTCATGGAAAAGCCAGACGACCTGATCAATCGCCAGGTGGAGTGGGACAAGCTCGCACAGTTGTGGTCTGACGGGCAGTCTCATCTGATCTTCATGCATGGGCGCCGTCGAGTCGGTAAGAGCTGGTTGTTACATCGGTTTGCCGGGGCGGTGGACGGGATCTACTACCAGGCCACTCGGGGTACGGCGCCCGAACAGTTGCGTCGACTGACGAAAGTCGTCGCCGAGTATTTCGATGACGCCGCACTGCGTGCCGGTGCCGAGTTGCCAGGCTGGGAAGAATTGTTCGAGTACGTCATCGACGCCGCGGGAGGGGAGGCGTTGTTTTTCGCCATCGACGAGTTTCCGTATCTCGTCGAACAGTCCCCCGAATTGACCTCGATCATCCAGACGGTCTGGGATCGGCACAAAACCGACAGCTCGTTCAAACTGTTGTTGTGCGGCTCTCATGTGACCCTGATGAAACAACTTGAAGAGCGCGACCAGCCACTCCACGGCCGGCGCACCGCCCGGCTGCAGATCTCACCGTTCATCTACCGAGATGTCGCCCGGTTGGTGCCCGATTATGACCGTCGCACTCAGATGTGTACCTACGGCATATTCGGCGGGCTGCCCGGACATCTCGACAGGCTGGACTCGGCGCGACCCCTGGCCGAAAACACCGAACGGTTGATTCTCGACTCCTCCAGCCGTCTCTATGACGAGGCCACGCACCTGCTCGACAGCTTCGGGAAGGGCTCAGATCTTCACTACTCCGTGTTATTCGCCATCGCCACCGGTGCACATACCTTCGGAGAAATAACGAAACGCACCGGTCGTTCCGCCGGCGCGTTGTGGCCGATCATCGAGTGGCTACGCGACATGGAACTCATCGAGCGACAGGTGCCGGTGACCAAACAACAGCCCCATAAATCCAAAATATCGCTGTACCGTCTCACCGATCCTTATCTGGTATTTTGGTATCGGTTCATTCAACCGATTTACTCCAGCGGATTTATCGGCATGGCCGACCCGCACACCCTGTGGACCAGTCGGATTGAACCACATCTGGACGACCATATGGGCCGGATTTTCGAGGATATCTGTCGCGACTTCGTACGCGTCGAAAAGCCGGTGTCTTTCCAGCCGTTGCGCATCGGTCGGTGGTGGACCCGAAACTCCGACGGCGAAGTCGATATCGTGGTGCGAGGCACGCAGGACGAACTCTTCGTCGCCGAGTGCAAATGGGGCAGCGTGGACCGGCGGGCCTACGACAGACTGCGGCGACGCGCCCGTCGAATCGCCGACGAGATCGGCGATGTTCCCCATCTCGAATACGCCCTGTTTTCGGGGCGAGGCGAATTCGACGCATCACTCCAGCAGGCTGCCGACGACGAACTCACCCTGTATGGGCCGGAGGATCTCCTGGACTGACCAGCGGTTCGGTGGTTGTTGGTTGTTGGTTGTTGGTTGGTCGTCGGCGGTACGGGCAGCCACGGCCTCCGAAAACGGATCGACCGCCGCAAAAACTACCGAAGGCCGAGCTAACCCGGACCGCCGTCTATTAAGGGAACTAATTTTTTATGGGCGGGTGACCCGAAACGGCGGAAAGCGTCACGACGGCCGTGGTGGTGTGAGGCGGCGATTCGGGCAGCCACGGCCTCCGACAACGGACCGACCGCCGCAAGACCATCGAAGGTCGAGTCACCCCGATACGGAGTCTCAATTCGCCACGGCCTCCGTAACGCTTCCCGCCGTTTCGGGTCACCCGCCCATCAATAGTTAGATTCTGTAATAGGCGGCGGTTCGGGTGAGCACGGCCTCCGAAAACGGATCGACCGCCGCAAGGCCACCGAAGGCCGAGTTAACCCGGACCGCCGTCTATTAAGGGAACTATTCTTTTATGGGCGGGTAACCCGCTACGGCGGGAAGTGTCACGATGGTCGTGGTGGTGTGGAACGGCGTCTTGACCCGAAGCGGTCGGAAGCGTCACCACCGCCGTGGCGGCCCGAAACGCCAACGCTGCAGCGCCCGGCCGAGGAAGTGCGGTCCCTCGAAAATGGGCCGCATCACCGCCCGCAGCTTCTCCCACCCGCCGCCGTCGACGACGGCCATCGTCGCCGCGCGAAGCGCGACACCCCGCGTGGGGCCGAGCGTGGGCATGATGGCGACCAGCGACGCTTCGAGGTCACTGCCGGGCGGGGTCACCAGACAGTCGCGCATCGCCGCGGCACAACGACGGGCAAAAATCCGCACGAACCGGTCGGCGCTGTCGTCGAACAGCGGAGGCCGCTGCCCCGTAAGCTGCTCAAGCGTATGCAGCGGCCACTGCACCATCCCGAACATTCCCATCTGCCGCGCTCGGTCGAGCAACTCCTGCTCATCGCACTCGGCGCCGAACCGGTCGCACCAGGCGGCGATGTCCAGAAGACCCTTCGCAAACCCCATGTGGTGGTGGAAGTGCAGCACCAACTGGAAGAAGAGCCAGTCGTCGCGCAGCACGTCGACCGTCAGATTGTCGTCGAGCTCAAAAGCGACGCCGGTTTCGAATAGCTCGCCGATGGGCGGCTGTGGCATCTGAGGTTCGGCCACCGACCAGTGAAGCTCGACGATGACGCCGTTTTCTTCGTGGTAAAACGGCTGTTGGTTGTGCACCCACATCCGCGGCGGCTCATCGCGTTTCGGGCGGTAGCCCAACTGCTTCAACCGGCGGCGCGCCACGCCGAGGTCGCCGGGCAACACGAGAATGTCGACGTCACCGGTGGGGCGCAGATACCGCCCACCGAACAGAATCTCCTGAAGCGGCTGGCCCTTCAACAGCAAAAACGGGACATCGTCGCCGAAC
>SKMT01000563.1 GCA_007120915.1 Myxococcales bacterium
CGAAGCTCCCACGGAGCGATCGTAGGAGCGCCGCCGGCTCGGCGGCGAAGCTCCCGCGGAGCGATCCCGCAGCGCTTCGAACTAGCTGACAACCTAGAATGGGTTAGAAGAAGACGGGGTCGGTCTCGAACTCGGTCTCGGTGTCGAACTCGGTCTCGGTGTCGAACTCGGTCTCGGTGTCGAACTCGATGTCGAACTCGGTCTCGGTGTCGAACTCGAACTCGGTGTCGAACTCGATGTCGAACTCGATGTCGATGTCGAACTCGAACTCGAACTCGAACTCGAACTCGGGTCCCGGTTACAACAAAATGCCGAGCAGATCAGGCGCCCAGGACGGTGGGAACAGGATGTAGAGCACGATGGCGATCATGATCGCCACCATCACCAACAACAGGGGGTTATCCCACATCGTCTTGAGGATGTACTTCCAGGTCGGATCGGGCTGCCACTCATCGGGGTTGGGCGGTGGGTCGGGGCGGTGGCGCCGAGAGTCCTGAAACTGGCTTTGGAGCCGCCGGCGGCGGCGCTGTCGGCGCCGCTGCCAGTTGCGCCTGCTGTCGTCGGATCGCCCGTTGTCGCCGGATTGGTGGTCCATGGCTGCCTCGTGTGCCGGAAGCGTTCAACACCATTGTAACATGGGCGCGAGGCGAGGGCATTCCAGTTGTGAAGCCGGATCAGCCCGGTTCATCGCCGTTTTCCCCACCATTGGCTGCGTTGGTGCCGCCGTTGGTCGTGGGCGCAGATCCGACCAGATGCAGTGTGTCGACGTGCTCGGCGACATCCGTCAATTCGTACAGATCGTCTTCTTCGCAGCCGTAGGTGACGGCGATGTCCTGGTAGGAGCGGTCGTGTTCGACACAGCCGGCGATGTCGGCGAGGTGATCGGTCAGGTCGTCGAATTGGTCTTCGAGCTTTTCTTCGGCCCGTTGCTCGCCGACGCTCATGGCGGTGGCCGTGGACTCGACCTCGTCTTCGTCGAAGACGTCGACGTGGTGGTACCACCGTGCGTTCCAGTCCAGATAGAGGGTCGCTTTGACCAGCCCATCGTCGTCGTATTCGGGATCCTGGCCGTTGCTTTCGAGGGCGGCGTCGATTTCGTCCTCCATCGCCTCGATGCGCTCGTTGACGTCTACGGAGGGTTCGGCGTCAGCGTCGGCGTCGTAGACGATGGTGCTGTGATAGACCTGCCAGTATTCGCCGTCGCCACCATATCCGCCATTGGTCTCAAGGGGGACTTCGGACACGGAGGTGATGTCGTTTCGCTTCGCCAGGATATCGGTGGCGACCTCGAAAGCATCGTCGGAGAGATGGTTCATCGGCTCGATGTCGGCTCGCCACCTGAACACTTCGGAGCTACCGCTTTCGTCGTGCTCGCCGAAAAACCAGAGCATCTCTTCGTCCCAGCTTTTGACCTCCTCGACGATGGACTGCATGTCATCGGGTACGTCGTTCAGATCGGGGGGATCGCCGAGGTCGAGCCCGGAGAGGGGGTCGGCGTCGAGCCCGGAGCGCTGTTGGGTGTGGTCGTTTGGCGAATCATCATCGGTTTCGCCGCAGCCGGCGAGTATGAGTGTGGAGATGGCGAGCAGGGCGATCAGTCGGTGCAGATTCATGATGGTATCCATGGGGTTGAGGTTCAGGTTCATTCACATTCGTCAAAGTCATCAACGTCGGGGTCGCGTTCCTGGAAGTCCGCGAGATTGGAGCAGGGCGTTAATTCGGGGGTCGACCCATCCATGGGCATGCCCTGCGCGTGGACTGCGTACTGACCGTCCATCGAGCACATCCAGTGCATCCCGGCGTCGGCGGCACCGCTTGGTGAGCACGCCCAGGTGCCCACCTCCAACTCGCATCGGTTCTCCATGTCATAGACTGTGCCCCGGTGGCTGGAGCAGTCTTCGGGACAGCAGTCTTCGTAGCAGGGGAATTCGGCGTCGTACGAGCATTGAGCGTCGGGGTCGTCGGTCCCGCAGGATCGGACCAGGCTCTCGAAGCCATCGATGGTGAGCGCGTCGAATTCGTCAGGCAACAGATTGTGGCAGCCGAAGGCGTTGCCGGGCTGGATGAACAGTGAGTCGTCGCGTTCGGTAAAGAGTGGATCGACTGCGTCGTCGGCGACGAAGAGACCGTCGACTTCATGCAACGCCATGCCCAACGGCTGGCCGACTTCGAGGGGGCCGACACCTTCTGCGGTCTCGCTGGTTTCGCCCCAGTCGGGGGTGGTCGGGTCGTCTTCCGAACAGACGGGACCGGGAGACCAGACGCTGTATTTGGCGGAGGTAAGGTAGACATCGACCACATCGTCGGCATCGCCGCGGAACACATCGTCGACATCGATGGTCAAAGTGATCACACCGGGCAGTTCCGAGTAGGGACACTCGTCGAGCAGCGGGCCGGGCAGCTCGTCGGATTGTTCATGGAAGGTCATCTCGTCGATGCTGCCCCAGACGATGGCGTCGGCGTGTTCGATCCAGTCGCAGGGGCTGGTCCAGTGGGGATCCATGCCTTCGGGATCGCAGCCGTCGTCGAAGGCGAGCGACGGGAGTTTGGGCTGGGAACCGTCGGACTGCTGATTGTTTTCGGATTCGCCGACGTTGAGGGATTCTTCGGGTTCGCAGACGCCGGCCTCGCAGTTGTAGTCGTCGTTGCAGTCGGAGTCGGCGGTGCATTCTTCGGTCTGCCAATCGTTGTGTTCGATGGTGTCGCTGCACGCAGAGACGACAACAAGCCCGGAGAGTGCGACGACCGAAAGGGCTGCTGCCATCAGGTACAAGCCCGTGGTGGACGTAGTTGTCGGCGGTGGCTGATTCACTCGTCCCCTCCAGGCACGACCTCGGCGCCGTCGTCGACGTCGACGATGGACTGGCCGAAGTAGAAGGTGACCTTCTCGTCGATGGCGTCGCGGCCGTGTTCGTCGTTGTATTCCTTCACTTCCGCCGCAAGTTCGCTGATGCGGTCTCGGGTGTCTTGCAGAAGAGCGCGGACTTCGTCGCGGTACGGATGATCTTCGTGCACATCGAACGAATAGGTCGACCCGCCGACGGTTTCTGCGGGCAGGGTGGGCTCAGCAATTTGGCGCAACTTGACGCTCAACGCGACAACGACGGCGCGGAAGTGGTCGATGACCGCGGCGTCCCAGCCTTCCTGATTGTCGCGGGGAATCAGGCATTGGTCGCAGTGAAATCGCCCCTGGTCATCATCGGCGACGCGGCCCTGGGCACGCAGCTCTTCGAGCGCTTCGAAGACGTCGTCGACGCCCACCGCCAGGGTGTCGGCGAGCTCGTCGACCGTCTGGGGGCCACCGCGATACAGGTGGATCCAGACCACCCAGGGGAAGGATTCGGCGGCGGAGGCGACGGCCATGTCGGCGACCTCTTCGTCGCTGGCGACCCGGTAGGAGCGGGAGCGCCCGGAGCCGGTTTGAAAGACCAGCCCCGTCTTGACCAGATCGTTGAGGATCGAGCGCACCGCAGCGCCGTCGTCATGGCGAAATTCGGTGAGCACTTCCGCGCGCTGTACCATCCCCTCCACGGCGATGTAGTCGTAGACCGCCTCCCACAGCGATCGGTCCCGTTCGGTAGCACTCTCTTCGAGTCGCTGTACTTTCAATTGGTAGGACCGAAGCGCCATGCCGAACATGTCGGCGGCGACTTTGCGAGGGACCCCCTGTGCTTCGATGGAGTTGGCCAGGTCCAGAAACACCCGGTCGGCCACGTGTGACAGAGGCGCACGGATGCCCTTGGCGGTGGCGAGTTGGGCGATGAGCACCATCGTCTGCTGGACGACGGCATCGATGACGAACTTGCTGTGCACGAGCATACTCCGTGATGAAAGCGGGATCGTAGGTTCATTGTGACGGTGTGAGTTTGTGGGGCCAGTGAAAAATTTTTCACCCCCCGTAAATCTTCTGGTTTGCGAGGGGCCCCTCCGCCTCACATCCGTTCGGCACCTCCCCAATCAACTTGGGGAGGGAAGCCGTGCTGCACTGTCACGGTACGGGTTCACGTCGAAAACCACCCACGGTACTGACCTGCACGGCTTCCCTCCCCGGATTCGCCGGGGAGGTGCCGAACGGATGTGAGGCGGAGGGGTCCCTCGCGAACCAAAGAGTCATGCGGGTTGACCCACCTCCACGCTGCTACTACCACTGAACTGACCGATGAATCACCGATGTTGTGTACCATCGCACGGAGTGTTCCAATGCCCCAGCCCCCGGACAACGATCTTCGCTTTGAGCCTGGTGACGATGGCCACGTCGAAAGCTACTTCATGCGGGGGAACGCCCCCGACGCCCGGCGGGCGTTCTGGCTGAAGGCCACCGTGTTTGCACCCCGCGCGGACAGTGCAATCGCCGAGCTGTGGTGCATCTTTTTTGACGCCGAAGGGGACCGGTATTTCTCGGAGAAGCGAACCGTTCCCTTCTCCCACGCCAACTTTGAGGGCGACCCGATGCAGATCGCGGTGGCCGACGGGCAGTTCGACCTGGCCGACGACGGCGGTGCGACGGGGAGAATCGACGGCGACGGCGGCTCATGCAAATGGGACATCAACTGGCAGCGGCGCGACGGGGCGCTGGGCGAACGGTTGTGCCTGCTGCCCTCGGAGAAGATGGTCGACGGGTCGTTGCCAAAGTCGACGCCGCTGACGCCGTATCCGACGCTGAAACTAAGCGGCAGCTTCGAGGTGTTCGGCGAGACCTTTGACGTCAGCGGATGGGAGGGGATGCAGGGGCACAACTGGGGAGAGGAGCACGCCTGGGAGTACGCCTGGGGCCACTGTCCGTTTCTGGACGAGTCGGGCGAGCCGTTTTGCTGGGTGGAGGGATTCAGCGCGAAGACGCGGATTGCCGGGCGGCCCACCCCGTTGATTTCGGCGCTGGTGGTGCGACGCGGCGAGCAGGAGTACAGGTTCGATCGGCTCGTCGATCTGTGGCGCCAGGACGGGAACATCGATCTGGAGAACTACCGCTGGACCCTGGATATTCGCGGTCCCGACGGGCAGGCGGTGCTGGCGATGGAGGCCGACCCCGACGAGATGGTCTGTCTGGGCTATCACAACCCGGACGGGCGGCTTTCGTATTGCCTGAACAGCAAACTTGCCCGGGTGAGCCTGCGGGTCAATCCGATCAACGAGGCGGGGTTTGAGTGCACCAGCGAGCATGGCGGGGCGCTGGAGTTTCTGCGCAACTCGCCGGATGCGGCGTTTGGGCGGGTGGTTTAGAAGCGGGTGGTGGGTGTTAGGTGGTGGGTGGTCGGTGATGGGTGATGGGTGATGGGTGGTCGGTGGTGGGTGTTAGGTGGTCGGTGATGGGTGTTGGGCGACCGGTGAATTGACGAAGCGGAGGCTGACCATGGGCATTTCGTTTTTCGAAACGATGAGCGGTGAGGTGATCGACGGCAATGGGGAGGCGCATCCGCTGGTGTTCGAGGTCAAAGGGGAGTCGACGAACGTCGGGCATTTTCTCAAAAGCGGTGAGGTCAAAATTACGGGGGTCGTCGACGGCGAGCCTTTCGCCAGAGAGGCGCTCGTCGAAGGGCAGATGGTGATCTCGCCGATTCGGCGCCGGACCATCGAGTACCGGTTTGAGTTCGATGATCCGCAGGGAGATCGCTGCAGATTGGTGGGCCAAAAGGACATTCATCCGCTGCGGCCCGTGCATTCGATGACGCACATGGATGCGTCGATTTTGCGTGACGGTGACGAGATCGCCGCCGGTGAGTTGCGGTTCGAGTTCGCCGATCTTCCGGAGTTTGTGACCTCCTGGTGGCCGTCGTCGACGATCCCACGTGAGGA
>SKMT01000460.1 GCA_007120915.1 Myxococcales bacterium
AGTTCCATGGGCGCTGGGCTCTGGGTGCTGGGCGCTGGGTGCTGGGCGCTGGGTGCTGGGTGCTGGGCGCTGGGCTCTGGGCGCTGGGTGCTGGGCGCTGGGTGCTGGGCGCTGGGTGCTGGGTGCTGGGCGCTGGGTGCTGGGCGCTGGGTGCTGGGCTCTGGGTGCTGAGTGACCAGTGGAGGTTCAACGCTCGACCCGTAGCCCGGGGCCAGCCGCAGTTCAGGCTGCCCCGGGTACTGAGGTACTGTCGACTCAAACGAACGTTCCACTACTGGAAGTTCCACTGCTGGAAGTTCCACTGCTGGAAGTTTGCAGGATCTGTCTCGGGACGTACAGATTCCGTCTGGCGATATCCGGACCGCTGCCGGCCCGGCGGCCTAGCTCCCTCGGAGCGATATCCGGACCGCTGCCGGCCCGGCGGCCTAGCTCCCTCGGAGCGATATCCAGAGCAGCTCATGCGATCCTTCGTATCGACATTTTGCGACCTGGCACGGACCAACCAGCGCCAAGCGCCCAGAGCCCAGAGCCCAGAGCCCAGCGCCAAGCGCCCAGAGCCCAGCACCCATCACCCGCTTTTATCAAAACAATAACATCAATCAATTTTCATTATCCACCCGCCGCCTCTAGGTTCTCTGATGCTGTAGCTAACTGAGCTGCTAATCCCCTAGCAAACCCACCGAGGATATTATGACGGACCCGAAAAACCCCTGGGAATCGAAGAAGACTTTCGATTCCGAAAAAGGCGAGTATACCGCTTATGATCTCAAGGCGCTCGAGGAGGCGGGCCTGGGCAACATCGACGGGCTTCCCTACTCCATCAAAGTGCTTCTGGAGTCGTGCCTTCGAAACTTCGACGGCGAAACCTTCACCGAACAGCATATCGAGAAACTGGCGGGCTACGACGCCGAAAACGTCCCCGACCAGGAGATCCCCTTTAAGCCGGGGCGGGTGGTCTTGCAGGACTTCACCGGTGTGCCGGCGGTCGTGGATCTGGCGGCCTGCCGAAGCGCGATGGACCGCTGGGGCAAGGATGTGTCGCAGGTCAATCCGCTCAGCCGCGCCGATCTGGTGATCGATCACTCCGTGCAGGTCGACGAGTTCGGCGACCCACGTGCGATGCTGCTGAACACGGAGAAAGAATTTGAGCGCAACGAAGAGCGCTATCGGTTCCTCAAGTGGGGCCAGCAGGCGTTCGACAACTTCTCGGTGGTTCCCCCGGCCACGGGCATCGTCCACCAGGTCAACCTGGAGTATCTCGCCGGCGGTGTGCTCACCGAAGAGCGCGACGGCGCCCAGGTCGCCTTCCCCGATTCGCTGGTCGGTACCGACAGCCACACCACCATGATCAACGGGCTGGGTGTGACCGGCTGGGGTGTTGGCGGCATCGAAGCCGAAGCCTGCATGCTCGGCCAGCCGATCTACATGCTGATCCCGGAGGTCGTCGGCTTCGAGATGACCGGTGAACTGAGAGAGGGTGCCACGGCCACGGACCTGGTACTCAAGGTCACCCAGATGCTTCGAGAGCACGGGGTGGTCGGCAAGTTCGTCGAATTCCACGGGCCGGGCCTGGCCGGGCTGACCCTGGCGGATCGAGCCACCATCGCCAACATGTCGCCCGAATACGGCGCGACGATGGGCTACTTCCCGATCGACCAGAAGACGCTCGACTACATGTACCTGACCGGTCGCACCGAAGAGCAGGTCGATCTGGTCGAGCAGTACACCAAGCTCAACGGCTTCTGGCGCAACGACGACTACGACGTGACCTACAGCTCCACGCTCACCCTCGATCTGGGCGATGTCGAACCCTCGCTGGCGGGGCCGAAAAACCCCCACGAGCACGTGATCATGAGCGAGATGCAGGGCGACTTTCAGATGCACTGCAAAAAGACGTTCGACAAGCCGGAGAAGACCACGGCCAAAGACGTCACCTTCCGCGGCAACACCTTCGACTTGACCGACGGTGACATCGTCATCGCCGCGATCACCTCCTGCACCAACACCTCGAATCCGGCGGTGATGATCGGTGCCGGCCTGTTGGCCAGAAACGCCCGCGAGAAGGGACTGACCGCCAAGCCCTGGGTCAAAACCTCGCTGGCGCCGGGCTCGAAAGTGGTCACCAAGTACCTGGACAAGGCCGGGCTGACCGAGGACCTGGAAGCGGCCGGTTTCTACACCGTCGGCTACGGCTGCACCACCTGCATCGGCAACTCCGGGCCCCTTCCGGAGCCGGTCGAAGAGGCGATCATCGACGAAGATCTGGTCGCCTGCTCCGTGCTCAGCGGCAACCGCAACTTCGAGGGCCGCGTCAGCCCCCACACCAAGGGCAACTACCTGGCGAGCCCGCCGCTGGTCGTCGCCTACGCCATCGCCGGCACGATGGACATCGACATGTACAACGATCCCATCGGCACCGACGAGGATGGCAACGACGTGTATCTGAAAGACGTGTGGCCCTCCAACGAGGAGATCCGCGAGTTCATGCACGAGTTCGTCGACCGCGAGGACTTCCTCGAAAAATACGCCGAGGTCTACGAAGGCCCCGAGGAGTGGCAGAAACTCGACGCTCCCACCGGCGATGTGTACACCTGGGAGGAAAAGTCGACCTACATCCAGGAGCCCCCGTTCTTCGTGGACATGGGCCTGGACGTGCCCCCCGTTGAGCCCATCGAAGGGGCGCGGTGCCTGGTCAAAGTCGGTGACAACACCACCACCGACCACATCAGCCCCGCCGGCGTGATTCCGGTGGACAGCCCGGCGGGCCGCTACCTGTTGTCGAAGGGCGTGAAGCGCTCGGAGTTCAACTCCTACGGCTCCCGGCGCGGCAACGACCAGGTGATGACCCGCGGCACCTTCGGGAACGTGCGGCTCAAAAACGAACTCGCCCCCGGCACCGAAGGTGGCTACACCACCTATCTGGGCCCCGACGGCGAGCCGGAAAACCCGCCTGAGCTTCACTACGCCACGGACCAGGAGCCCGAAAACGGCGAGCAGTGCTTCGTGTACGACGCCGCCGTCAAGTACCAGCGGCACAACGTGCCCCTGGTCGCGATTGCCGGCCGAAACTTCGGGATGGGCTCCAGCCGCGACTGGGCGGCGAAGGGCACCTACCTGCTGGGCATCAAGGCGACGATCGCCGAAAGCTACGAGCGAATTTATCGCTCCAACTGCATCGGCATGGGCGTGCTTCCGTTGGAGTTCAAAGACGGCGACACCCCCGATTCGCTGGGGCTGACCGGCCAGGAGGTCTACGACATCGACGTCGACGACGACCTTCAGCCCGCCCAGGATGTCCATGTGACCGCAACGGATCCCGAATCCGGTGAGACCACCGAATTCGACGTGGTCTGCCGCATCGATACCCCGGCGGAGCTGGACTACTACCGAAACGGCGGCATCCTGCACATGGTGCTTCGCAACATGGGCAACGCGTAAATCGTCGTGGGTCTTGAGACTTACGTCTCGGGACTACACCGGTACCACCAAGACCCTCGCGTCGGTCACCCGGCGCGGGGGTTTTTCTGTCCGGTCCGATGACGGTTCGCCGATCACCGATGGATGGGTTACACTCTCTGGTGAGAGCATTGCGTAACCGACCACGCTGCGACCCGTCACTCTCCTCTGAGAACCGAGCCTCATATTGAGTACAACGCCTCTGCAGTCCTTGAAGGGGGTGTCGATCTTTGAGCGGCTCGACGATGGTCAGCTCGAAATGCTGGTGCCTGTGCTCAAACAACGCCGGCTCAAGGAGGGGGAACTGCTGTTTGAAGAAGGCGATGTGGGCGACTACATGGCGGTGCTGACCACGGGCAAGCTGGTCGTAGAGGTCAGCGCCGACGACGGCGACGCAACCCGCACCATCGTCGCCACTTTCAAGGCTCCGGAAATCGTCGGGGAGATGTCCTGTCTCGATCCGGCCACTCGCTCCGCTACGGTACGAGCGCGCGGCGACGCCGAATTATTGGTGCTGGAGCATGTCGTGCTGGAATCGCTGCGCAAGAATGCTCCCACCCTCTATTCGCAGATCCTGCGCGGCGTCGCCCGGCTGCTCGCTGAGCGACTCGATGAGACTACGCGACGTATCGCCGGGTTTCTTCGAATAAAACGGGAACCCACCCAGCCCCGCCAGCCCACCTGGGAGGAGCTTCAACTGCGCACTGAATCCGGAGAGCCGGTTCGAGCTGACGTAGAGTTGCCTGCTGAAGGGGTGGTAAAGAGCCTGGACGACAACACGCGCCGAGTGTTGCGCAGCGCCATGGTGCCGCGGAGATTCTTCCGAGGAGACGTCATCTGTCTGGAGGGAAGCCCGGCGAACGAGGCATATTTCGTGGTACGCGGGCGAATCGCTGCTGTGAAGGCACTCGGAAACAAGAACTACAGACTTACCACCATCACAAAGGGAGGATGCCTGGGCCAGCGAGCACTTCTGGCGCAGGGAGATCGGCTGGTCACTCTTCGAGTCAGCAGCCGGGACGCAGTGCTACTGTGTCTGGATCGCAATGATTTCGAGGCCCTTCTTGAGGCCGATTCCTCACTGGCCATCGGGTTCCAGCGCGCCATCACCGTCGGAGCGATCCGTCAGCTTCGCCAGGCCAATGAGATGGTCGCCTACCTGGGCGCGCGCCCCGATCGAGACGATTCTCCCAATTCATTCGCTCGCCTCGACGTGCCCAACGAATCGATGCTCGATGACGATATGGAGAGCGTCGACGACGTCGGTACTCTCGCCTCGATGTACATGGATCTGGTGTCGGTCCGCGATTAAGCCCCTGATTGACCGCTTCTCATACCAACTCGTCGATCTCCTCGACCTCGATGTCCCAGCCGTTGGCCACCCACATCACGTGGTGGTTCGGGATCTCCGTCCACTCGTCGTCGTCGATGCTGTTGGCGACCATCAGTGCCCGGAATCGATCGTGCGTCACCGATTTGGGGTTGTGCCCGGCGAACAACGGTTCTTCGGTCGACTCCTCGATCCCTTCGATCAGCCGGTAGTGCATCGAATCGCCGATGCGGGCGGCGACGATGCATCGGTCGGTGACGGCAACGGCCTGCAACGGCGCGATGTCGCCGTCGGCGCTGCCGTTGAGAGACTGCTGCAACTGTAGCACTGTCTCCGCGAGTTGTTCGGCATACATCTGCGGCCAGTCTGTCTTGGGAGTAGTCGACAGGTTGGATTCGACTTTGGTGTAGAAGATGTGAAACAGAAGCTCCGCCATCGAGTTGCCCTCGATGTTGCGGCGTACGTGATCGGGGACGGCATCGCGCAGGTCGTCGTGGGCAGCTTCGAGCTTCTGCTCGTCGCCATGCTGGGCATACACCCAGTTGCGAAACCGGAAGGGCTGCAGGTTTTTGGTGCCCGCCGAACCGGCATCTTCGTGGCGTACATGCCCCACGATCGACCGGCTGGAGATGTCACCCAACAGCGCCGGAAGATCGACGGAGGCAGCCTTGCGCCTGGGGTGTTTTCGAAGAAGGGACCGACCGTCCTGAAGCAAACCGATCCCTAGCCCGACGCGTTCGTCGGCAGCAACGGCCCTTAAAGGCTCACCGTACTGCTTCATCACTTCCGACGTAAGGCTGTCGTCGCTGCAAATGTAACCGAAAACCTGGGACATGTGCTGCTCTCCTGGTGCGTACCGCGTTGCGCTCGACTGTGTGTGAAACCGGCGGGTTGTACCACCGATTCGTTCCTCATGATAACAGTTGTGGCAACCGGAATATACTTTTTGTCGCCGCCCACCTCCTCACTGGTGTAGACAAAAGAGACGAGGTCACTATTTCGTTCCCATCCGGAAACCCCGAATCTGAGCAGGGCCGAGATGAAATGGCCGAACTCGTCATTTCGTGAAACCGCAGTAGTATCCGGAGGTTACTTCAAGTGTTGAACGAATGACGAGATCGGGATTTCAGCCGGTATCTGCGAAATTCCGGGGATTCCGGATGGGGACTATTTCGCTTCCGATCTACTCGATCGCTTCTCCGGCCTGCTGGAGCGCCTCCTGGATCTCATCGCTCGCCTCTTCGCCCGCCTCTTCTACATCAATGGGAACAGGAGCGTCGACCGGCTCATCCTCAACTTGCTGCTGTTCGACGGGCTCGTCGACCTGATCGTCGAACTCATCGGTCTGTTCGAACCCGGGGATCTCCTCGCCGTCGATGCCCGGAAGCCCTTCCTCGGGTGGCCATTGCATGTCGAGAGGAAAGATCGTGCCGAGCTGTCGGGCCTCGGGCATCGGTTCGCCAGTCGTCGAGATCTGAGCGGCCAGCCAGCCCGTCGCCGATGCCGCTGTTGTTACACCGGCGGCGTCAGCCGGGGCACCGGTCAACTCGGCGACCGCCGATGCCGGCCAGTGACCGTAGTGCGACATCTGGTCGCCCGCCACATTCGGCATCGGCGCGACCAGGGCCACAATCGCCACCAGCGAAAACCCTAGCGCCCAGGGCCGATATGTACCCCGGCGCACAACACGGCGCAGCATGTACGGAATCGTCAGCACCACCAACGCCGACATCAGCGCGATCAGCCAGCCCGCCGACACCCACTGCCCGAGATAAAAGCCCAGCACCCACCACAGCAGAACCGCCGGGGTGAACCAGAGCACATTCTTGACCACCGCCAATAGGACGCGACGAGGCCGTGAGGATTCTTCGGCTCGCCCTTTGCCCTTCGGTGCTTCTTGCGCAGGTTCGGCGCCCTTGTTCGACTCCCCGGGCTTGCCCGCTTTCTTTGGCTTCTTCTTCGACGGTTTGGACGACTTCTTGGACTCCGCCGGCAGTTTGTCCGCCTCTTCGAGCGAAGCGAACTCCGAGGCGAGACCATCGTCGTCATCGGTGGCCGTTTTCGTCGCACCGCTGTCGTCGTCGGCCTCCACAGACTTGAGAAATTCGTCGATATCGCCCAGTTCATCCTCGTCGATATCAGCACTGGCGGAGGAATCCCCCTTGGCGGCGCGCCCTTCCAGATCGCGCAGCAGCGCGTCATATTCCTCGTCGGTCAGTCCATTTTCCTCGTTGTCATCGGCCATTTTCCTCTCCCTCTGGCGACAGTGATACTGCCGGTATGCCACCGCTTCGGCCCTAACCTCAAGCTAAGGGGATTGCACCCGGTGGCAAACGCGATGCCCACTGTGGCCTATTCCGGTGGCGGCTCTCAACGAAAGACGCCGCCGGCCCGTGGGGGCTCGGCGGCGTGAAGCACGGGGAAATCATTATCGCGCAGAAGTTACGTGTCTGACCTTTCCGATTTCGGATTTCCGACTTCCGTGTTCCGATTCACCTTTACTTCGTCTCCAGATTTCCACGCAATCCCAGGGGGGCAACCGGAAACCATCAGACAAAGGAAAAGCAAAAGTCCATCGGAACTCGGAAATCGGAAATCGGAAGCGTTTGTCTCCCATCCGTCGGGGGAGGTTGAGTCGGCGTTACTCGCCGGCGGCCAGTTCGTCGAGGGTTCCGAAGCGCTTGACGATCTCGTCGGGCAGCTCTTCGGGCGGTTCGACGCGGTGGCGCAGGTTTTCGTACTGGCGAGCGCCCGTGCCGGCCGGGATCAACCGACCCATGATCACGTTCTCTTTGAGCCCGCGCAGATAGTCGACCTTGCTCTCCAGCGCCGCCTCGGTGAGCACCTTGGTGGTCTCCTGGAAGCTCGACGCGGAGATGAAGCTCTCCGTGGACAGCGACGCCTTGGTAATGCCCAGCAGAAGATCCTGAGCCACCGCCGGATTCGCTCCCTTTTCAACCAGCTTCTGGTTGACCTCTTCGAATGCGGCGCGGTCGACCTGCTGACCGGTCAAAAAGTCGCTGTCACCGACTTCCACAATCTTGACCTTGCCCAGCATCTGCCGAACCACGATCTCGATGTGCTTGTCGTTGATATCGACACCCTGGAGTCGGTAGACCTCCTGGATTTCGTCGACCAGGTACTTCGCCAGCGCCTTGCGGCCCTTCACCCGCAGAATATCGTGGGGGTTCTCCGAGCCCTCCATCAGCGCTTCACCGGCACGCACCCGATCCCCTTCGAGCACGGTGATGTGCTTGTTCTTGGGGATTCGGTACTCCTTCGGATCACCGACGTCGGGGGTGATGACGACGGTACGCTTGTTCTTGGTCTCTCGGCCGAAGGAGACGGTACCACCGATTTCGGTGATCACCGCCTGCTCCTTGGGCGTTCGAGCCTCGAACAGCTCGGCGACACGGGGCAGACCACCGGTGATGTCTTCGTTCTTGGTGGTCTCCCGCGGAATCTTCGCCAGAATCTGACCCGGCTGAACCTCTTCGCCTTCGTTCACGAAGATCGCGGCGCCGACGGTGAGGAATTTGCGGGTCAGAATCTTGCCGTCCTTCCCGTCGCGGATCATGATTTTGGGACGGATCGCCGAGTCGCGGCTCTCGACGATGACCTTGCGAGACAGGCCCGTGTTCTCGTCGACGCGCTCCTCCATGGAGACGCCTTCGACGACATCTTCGAACTCCACGGTCCCTTCCACATCGGTGAGCACCGGCGTGGCGAAGGGCTCCCATTCGGCCAGGGTTGCACCCTGCTCGATCTCGTCACCCTCGTCGTAGTACAGCCGGGCGCCGTACACGAGCGGATAACGCTCGCGCTCACGGCCATCCTCGTCGACGATGGAGACTTCCCCGTTTCGGGTCATCACCACGTTGACGGTGCCGCCGGCCTCTTCGCGCTGCACCAGCTTCATGTCGTGGAACTCCACGGTACCACTGAACTTGACCTCGTGGACCGACTGCTCGACCTCCAGGGAACCGACACCACCGATGTGGAAGGTCCGCATCGTAAGCTGGGTTCCCGGCTCGCCGATCGACTGGGCGGCGATGGTTCCGATGTTTTCACCGACGTTGACCAACCGGCCGCGCGCCAGGTCTCGCCCGTAACAACGGGCGCAGACGCCGATGCGCGTCTCACAGGTCAGCGGCGAACGCACGCGAACCTGCTCGACCCCGGAGTTCTCGATCTTTTCGGCGGCCTCCTCATCGATGGGCTGGTTGGCGTCGACCAGAATCTCGTCGTCCTGGTCCCACACCGGCTCCAGCGCCACACGGCCCAGCACCCGGTCGCCCAGGCTCTCGATGACCTCTCCGCCCTCATACAGAGCGTTGATGTCGACACCATCGAGCGTGCCGCAGTCGAAGTCCTGGATCACCGCATCGTTGGCCACGTCGACGAGCCGTCGGGTCAGATACCCGGAGTTCGCCGTCTTCAGCGCCGTGTCCGCCAGGCCCTTTCGGGCACCGTGGGTGGAGATGAAATACTCCAGCACGGTCAGACCTTCGCGGAAGTTCGCCGTAATCGGGGTTTCGATAATCTCTCCGGAGGGCTTCGCCATCAGCCCTCGCATCCCCGACAACTGACGCATCTGCTGCGCCGAGCCTCGCGCCCCGGAGTCGGCCATGATGTACACGGAGTTGAAGGAACGCGCCGTTTCGGTCTCCCCGGTAATCGGGTCGACGAACTCATCCGTCGAGATCTGTTCCGACATCTCCTCGGCGACCTCTTCGGTGGCATTGGCCCAGATGTCGACAACCTTGTTGTAGCGCTCACCGTCGGTGATCAGACCTTCGGTGTACTGGTTGTCGATCTCGGCGACTTCCTGGCGAGCACCTTCGACGATATCCCATTTGTTCTCCGGGATCTCCATGTCGCCGATGGAGATCGAGATCCCTCCGCGGGTGGCGTAGTCGTAACCGATGGTGCGCACCGCGTCGGCGACGAGCACCGTGGTTTTGTTGCCCTCCATCCGGTAGCAGGCGTCGATGACCTCGGCGAGCGCGCCTTTGCCCATCGGCCGGTTGACCAGCTCGAAGGGCAGCGAGTCGGGCAGCACCTCGTAGAAGACGACTCGACCACAGGTGGTGTCGACGATCTCGCCGTCGTGACGCACCTTGATGCGCGCCATCAGCTCCAACTGTTCGGCGTCGTATGCCATCCGAACTTCTTCGAAGCTCGAATAGAAGCCCTGGATGGGGAAGCCGTCTTCGTTCTCGCGGTAACAACCCTTCGCGTAGGGCCGCTCACTGGTGAGGTGATAGCAGCCGAGCACGATGTCCTGGGTCGGCAGGATGATCGGGCCGCCGTGGGCGGGCGACAGAATGTTGTTGGTGCTCAACAGAAGCACTCTGGCTTCCATCTGCGCTTCCAGCGACAGCGGTACATGTACCGCCATCTGGTCGCCGTCGAAGTCGGCGTTGTACCCCACGCAAATCAGGGGGTGAATCCGGATCGCCTGCCCCTCGATGAGCACCGGCTCAAAGGCCTGAATGCCCAGCCGGTGCAGCGTGGGAGCTCGGTTCAGAAGCACCGGGTGCTCCTTGATCACCTCGTCGAGCACGTCCCACACCTCCGGCACGCGCCGTTCCACCAGCTTCTTGGCGGATTTGATGGTGGTGACGTAGCCCTTCTCCTCGAGCTTGTTGTAGATAAAGGGCTTGAACAGCTCCAACGCCATCTTCTTGGGAAGACCGCACTGGTGCAGCTTCAGGTTCGGACCGGCCACAATGACCGAACGCCCCGAGTAGTCGACGCGCTTCCCGAGCAGGTTCTGGCGGAATCGCCCCTGCTTGCCCTTGATCATGTCCGACAGCGATTTGAGCGGACGCTTGTTCGGTCCGGTGATGGTCTTGCCGCGCCGGCCGTTGTCGAACAGCGCATCCACCGCCTCCTGGAGCATCCGCTTTTCGTTGCGGATGATAATTTCGGGAGCGTGCAGATCGAGCAGCCGTTTCAGCCGGTTGTTGCGGTTGATCACCCGCCGGTACAGATCGTTGAGATCGGAGGTGGCGAACCGGCCACCATCAAGCGGCACCAGAGGCCGCAGATCCGGGGGCAGAACGGGGATGACGTCCAGAATCAGCCACTCCGGCAGATTCTGCGAGTCTCGCACCGCTTCCACAATCTTGAGCCGCTTGGCGATGCGCTTTCGCTTCGCCTTCGAGCGCGCCTCTTTCATCTCCGCGCGCAGCTCTTCGGAGATACGCATGATGTCCATGTCCGCCAACAGATCTTTGATGGCATCCGCGCCCATGCGCGCCTCGAAGACGTCCCCGTATTCTTCGAGGTACTCCATGTACTTCGGTTCCGGCAGCACTTCGCCCTGCGCCAGCGGGGTCTTCCCCGGCTCGGTGACGATATAGGCGACGCAGTACAGCACCTTCTCCAGATCTTTGAGCGTGATATCGAGCAGGTTTCCGATGCGCGACGGCAGGCTCTTGAGAAACCAGATATGAGCGGTGGGCGTGGCAAGCTCGATGTGGCCGAGCCGCTCACGTCGCACCTTCGACTGAATGACCTCCACACCGCACTTCTCGCAGACCACACCACGGTGCTTCATGCGCTTGTATTTGCCGCAGATGCACTCGTAGTCCTTCACGGGCCCGAAAATCTTGGCGCAGAACAATCCATCGCGCTCCGGTTTGAACGTCCGGTAGTTGATGGTCTCCGGCTTGGTGACCTCGCCATGAGACCACTCCCGGATGATCTCAGGGCTGGCGAGCCCGATACGGATCGCCGAGAAGCTGAGAGGATCTTTGGGCTTTTCGAAGAAGCTGAAGATATCTTTCAAGGTACCCTCCTTGGGGGACGCAATAGGTGGGTGGGAACTTCACGCCCATCGGTGTCACGCGCGCAGGTGGTAACCGATGGGTGCGCGCAGTTATGCCACGTCTTCAAGAAGCTCGACGTTCAGGCACAACGAGTGAAGTTCCTTGATCAAGACGTTGAAACTCTCCGGCATTCCCGGATCGAGTGTAAAATCGCCTTTGACGATGGATTCGTAGATGCGGGTACGGCCCTGGACGTCATCACTTTTGACAGTGAGGAACTCCTGGAGCGTGTACGCCGCACCATAGGCTTCGACGGCCCACACCTCCATTTCACCCAGTCGCTGACCACCGAACTGAGCCTTACCACCCAGCGGTTGCTGCGTGACCAGGCTGTAGGGGCCAATGGAGCGGGCGTGGACTTTGTCGTCCGCCAGGTGGTGCAGTTTCAGGATGTACATCACCCCGACGGTGACGGGACCGTCGAACGCCTCGCCGGTTCGCCCGTCGTACAGGGTGGACTGGCCGCTGGGGTTGCGGTCGGCCAGCTCGAGCAACTCCCGGATCTGCTCCTCGTCGGGGCCGTCGAACACCGGGGTGGCCACGTGGATGCCCTCGCGCAGAGAGTCAGCGAGCTTGACGACCTCCTCGTCGGTCATCTCGTCGATCAGCTCATGCTGCTCGTCGTCGTGATAGGCCTGCTTGAGGAACTTGCGGATGCTCTTGGGCTTCTTGGCCTCTTCGACCATCCGGCCCAGCTTCTCGCCCATTCCCTTCGCCGCCCATCCAAGGTGCGTTTCGAGCACCTGACCGATGTTCATACGGCTCGGCACACCCAGCGGGTTGAGCACCACGTCCACGGGAGTGCCGTCTTCGAGAAACGGCATGTCCTCTTCGGGCATGATCTTCGAGATCACACCCTTGTTTCCGTGGCGTCCGGCCATCTTGTCGCCGACTTTCAGCTTCCGCTTCACCGCCACGTGCACTTTGACCATCTTGATGACGCCGGGCTGCAGATCGTCGCCCTGACGGATCTTTTCGATCTTCTGGCCGTAGTTCATGCGGATGTCGAGAATTTCGTCCTCTACATCGCCGAGGATCTGCATCAGCGTGTCGGTGGTCTCCTCGTCGATGTCCAGGTCCGGCCAGTAGCGGCGGGGAACTTCGGAGAGTTTGTCCTCCGTCAACTCCGTGCCCTCTTCGACGAGCACCTGTTTGGACTCGTCGAGCAGATCGGACTGGGCGACCTCGCCGACGAGCAGATCGTGCATCTTGCGGTAGGCCGCATCGCGCAGAATCCGGATCTCGTCGTCCTGGTCTTTGAGAAGCTGCGCCTCGTACTCGTCTTCGATCGCCTCGGTGCGAGAATCCTTTTCGGCTCCCTCGCGATAGAAGACCTGGGCGTCGATGACCGTGCCGTGAGCGCTGGGTGGCATCCGAAGCGAGGTGTCTCGCACATCGCCGGCCTTCTCACCGAAGATGGCGCGAAGCAGCTTCTCCTCCGGAGAGAGCTGAGACTCGCCCTTGGGGGTGATTTTACCCACCAGGATGTCGTCGGGGTTGACCTCGGCGCCGATGCGAATCACGCCGGCTTCATCCAGATCGGCGAGTGCATCTTCGCCGACGTTGGGGATGTCGCGGGTGATCTCTTCGGGGCCCAGCTTGGTGTCGCGGGCGGTGCACTCGTACTCGTCGATATGAAGCGAGGTGTACCAGTCCTCTTTGACCAGCTTCTCGCTGATCAGGATGGCATCCTCGAAGTTGTATCCGCCCCAGGGCATGAAGGCGACGGTGCAGTTTTGACCCAGCGCCAACTCACCCTTCTCGGTGGTGGGCCCGTCGGCGAGCACTTCGCCCTCTTCGACGTGGTCGCCCACGTCGACGATCGGCTTCTGGTTAAAGCAGCTTCCCTGGTTCGACCGCGTCCACTTCATCAGCCGGTAGATGTCCGGTTTCACGAACAGCTCGTCTTCGGCGCTCTCTTCGGGGCGGACCACAATTCGCTCGGAGTCGACACTTTCGACCACTCCGGTGCGCTTGGCCTCGATGGTAATTTCGGAGTCACTGGCCACAGTGCGCTCGATGCCCGTTCCCACCAGCGGGGAGCGCTGCCGGATCATCGGCACCGCCTGACGCTGCATGTTCGAGCCCATCAGCGCCCGGTTGGCGTCGTCGTTTTCCAAAAACGGAATCAACCCGGCGCCCACACTGACGACCTGGTTGGGCGACACGTCCATCAGCGTCACCTCTTCGGGGGGCACAATCACCGGGTCGCCGGCCTCTCGGGCCGCCACTTCGTCTTCCGTGATGTTGCCATCTTCGTCGAGCAGCGTGTTGGCCTGGGCGATGATGTTGCGCTCTTCTTCCAGCGCCGAGTAGTAGCGGATGTCTTCGGTCGCCCGGCCATCTTCGACCTTGCGGTACGGCGTTTCGATAAATCCGTAGCGATTCACCCGCCCGTAGGTCGCCAGCGCGGCGATCAGTCCGATGTTCGGGCCCTCCGGCGTCTCAATGGGACAGATCCGCCCGTAGTGCGTCACGTGCACGTCGCGCACGTCGAATCCGGCTCGGTCGCGGGTCAGCCCGCCGGGGCCGAGTGCGGACAACCGGCGCTTATGCGCCAGCTCTGAGAGCGGGTTGGTCTGGTCCATGAACTGCGAAAGCTGGCTGGAGCCGAAATACTCCTTGAGCACCGCGCTGACCGGCTTGGCGTTGATCAGGTCGTCGGGCATCATCGTTTCGATGTCCTGGGAGACGCTCATGCGCTCCTTGATGCCCCGCTCCATTCGCACCAGCCCGATGCGGTACTGGTTCTCCAGCAACTCGCCCACGGTGCGCACCCGGCGGTTGCCCAGGTGGTCGATGTCATCGATGGAACCGCGCCCGTTGCGAAGTTCGATCAGGTAGTTGACCGTCTCCAGAATGTCTTCTTCTCGAAGGGTCTGGATGCGCCAGGGCTCCAACTGCTGTTGGACTTCCTGAAGCTGTTCCTGAAGCTCTTCGAGCTCGTCTTCGTCGTCCGTCTCTGCGATCTGGCTCTCAAGCTGTCGCTCTTGTTCTTCCAGCGGCTCTACGGTGTCGCGGTGAAACTTGTAGTTGAGCTTCAGCCGGCCCACATCGGACAGATCGTAGCGCTCGGGGTTGAAGAACAGATTGTCGAACAGGTTCTGCGCCTGTTCGGCCGTCGGCGGGTCTCCCGGGCGCAACCTCTGGTAGATCTCCAGGATCGCCTCGTCGGGGGAGGTGACCGTGTCCGCCAGCAGGGTATCTCGGAAGTAGGGGCCGACATTGACGTTGTCGATAAACAACACGTCCACCGACTCGATGCCCCGGCTCAACAGCGAGTCGAGCGTCTCTTCGGTCAACTCGTCGTTGCACTCGATGATGATCTCGCCGGTCTCCGGATCATAGATGTCGCGGGCGGCCACTTTGCCCAGCACCTCTTCGATGCTGACGGGGATCCGGCGCACATCGGCTTTCGCAAGCCGCCTGAGCGTGCCGCGCGAAAACTTCTTGCCCGCCTTCACCAGCACCTCACCGTCGTCATCGGTCACATCGACGGTGACCGTCTGGCCCTGCAACAGCTCCGGGTTGACGTCCTTGTAGTAGCTGGTGCCCTCGATGTGGATCGTTTCGGTGTCGTAGTAGTAGTTGAGCAGCTCCTCATCGGAGTAGCCCAGCGCCCGAAGCAGCACCGTCGCCGGCATCTTGCGCTTTCGGTCGATGCGCACGTGGGCGATGTCTTTGGCGTCGAACTCAAAGTCGAGCCAACTGCCGCGGTAGGGAATCACCCGCGCCGAATACAGGTACTTGCCCGAGGAGTGCTTTTTGCCTTCGTCGTGATCGAAGAATGCCCCCGGAGACCGATGAAGCTGGCTGACGATCACCCGCTCGGTGCCGTTGACAATGAACGTTCCCTTCTCGGTCATCAGCGGGATGTCACCGAAGAAGACCTCTTTTTCTTTGACGTCGCGGATGGTCCGGGTTTCGGTGTCCTCGTCGACGTCCCAGATCACCAGGCGAATCACCACTTTGACCGGAGCGGCGTAGGTCATGCCCCGGGCGATGCATTCGTCGATGTCGTATTTGGGTTCGTCGATGCTGTAGCTGATAAACTCCAGCGTCGACGTTTCGTTGAAATCCTTGATCGGGAAGACGCTTTCGAACACGGCCTGCAGCCCGTCTTCACGCTGGTCGGGCTCGACATCGGCCTGCAGAAACTCCTCGTAGGAGCGGCGCTGCACGTCGATGAGATTGGGAATCTGGGCGACCTGTTTGATGTCGCCGTAATCTTTGCGCGTTCGGAAATTCGACTTGAACGTTTGACCCATCGTCTCTCCTGTGGGGTGCTGTCAGAAAGTCGTCATGGTGGCCCCGGAACTCACCCGCGTAGGGCGATTCCACCGGTGGCGAAACGTCGTGGAGCCAGATATAAATTGCAGGCCCAACCGGCCGTGTTGTGCTGCAATCCGCCGGGGTTACAGTCGCTTGTATTCACGGTCACAGACCGCCCCCTCAGCCGGAACGTCGCCCGTGGGACCGCCGCGCTCGTCGCGGCGGTGGATCTGTGGGCTGGCGAGACGTCACGACCATGCGCTTGTTGCGCTGTATGTTCGCTGATTGTCCTGCGAAACGCGTCTGAAAATCGATTCAACGCCACACTGTCTTAACCGTTGATGCCGAGGTTGCAACCGTCGACCCCTGACGCATCTCTGCCAATAGGTGGTCGGGCAAGGCGCCACAAACTATGGTCGAGATACCGGGCTGTCAAGAATAAATTCCAAAAAGATCGCCCGCCGCTTCACACCGGGGTCGGTGCCGGGCAGGTTTGAGGCCTATAGACAGCCCGAAAACAACTGTCGGGCCTGTTGCATCCCCTCCGATCGCCGATCGAGATCGGTGCAGATCATCTCTCCGATCACCTCCCGAAGATCGGCATCATCGACCAGACGGCGCCGCTTCTGCCAGGCCTGTTCGGGCCGCAACAGCGCCCCGGGCCCCAGAAACAACGTCTCGGAGGTCGCCAACTCAAACAGCGTCGCCCCCAGCGAAAAAATGTCCACACGGTGATCGTAGTCGTCCTCCAGCCACAACTCCGGGGCCTTGTAGCCGTCGGTTCCAACGTGCGACAGCGCATCGGCGATCGTCTCCAGCTTGGCGACCCGGGCAAAGTCGAAGTCGGCGATCTTCAACGGCACCGCTTCGTCATCCTCCGTCAAATAAACGACATAGGGGCTAAAATTCCGATGAACGATCCCGGCGTCATGGATCGAAGCGATCGCTTCGACCAGATGGGCCATAAGCTGTCGGCGTCGGCGACGATCTTCGCCGCTGTCACCAAGCCTGGAAATTTCGTCGTTCAGGGTGGTCGACGAAACCCATTCGCTGATCAGATAGAAGATGCGGGGATCGTCGTAATCGGGCTGCATCTCATAGGAGCGCGCCACATAGGGGTTGTCGTGCAGCACCTCCAGGGCGTCGAGATCACGCAGGATGCGATTCTGCTCCTCCCGGCGTTTTCCTCCGGTGACGAGCCGATCCATGGTGTAGGCTTTGATACGCACCTTGCCACGATTTCGAAGATACTGGTGATAGCCCACGAATTCACGATAGGGCCGGTTGACGTCGTCGAGTTCTCGCTCACCTTCCACGTCATAGTACGACAGATGCACCCAGTCTTCGGCCGGCTCAGCCACGGAGACGATGGCCTCGACGACTTCATCGGTCTTCTCTTGTTCGCGAAACGGACCGGGGCCGTGCTGACGCACCAGATCCAGATCCACAAAGAAGTCGTAGACCCCGCCCGGTTTGACGATGCAATCCAGTTGCTGTTGCGGCAACTCGAATCGTACGTCTTCGCAGGGAAACAGCATCGCCGAGGCGAAAAAACAGTCCTCCGTCAACCCGTCGACGCGCTGTCGCACGAACTGACCCAGCGTCTTGGTCTTCCGATCCAGGTGGATTAACGGATTGGGCCGGCGCTCCCAGGGTAAGACCCAGTGGCGATCTCCCCCTTTGATCACACCGGTCCAGCCCTTGATCTCGACGGCATAGAACCCATATTCGCCGATAATCACCGCATCGTATTCCAGCGAGGTGTGGCGATTGGGCAACCGGAGATCAAAGTTTCCCAGCACCACGAAGTGATCGGGCAGCCGATCGCGCAGCAGACGAAACCCCTCACGCTCGGCTTCATTGGCCGGATCGCCGATGGGAAGATACTGCGCCATAGTCGAAATCACCTGTTCAACATGGTGTGAACTACTGCAGGTTCACTGACATCACGTCGGCTATCATAAGGATCGAAGGGCCCGAGGTCTATTCGCCCGCGGCAGTTTGATCGAATAAGCCCTAAACGCTCGTTAACCCGGCAAAATCATGCGCCATCAACAACGGACCCTCATCGTCTATGGCATCGATACCTATCTGGGCCGCGAGATCGCGCGTTTTGGCCGGGCGATGGGCCATCGGATGGTCGCCGTCGTCGACGGCGAAATCCCGGAGTTTAACGAGCCATGGCTGCACGGTATTCATTGGATGACCGACTCCGATCCGATGATCGCCGACTGGCCCCAGGGCCCTCCGGCGGCGGTGATCTATGCCGCAACCGTACTGTCCGGCTCGCCACGACGGTTCCAGTGGGTACTTGCCGATCGCCCGCACCGGCTCGCACAGCAGGCCGCACAGCTTCGGGGGTCCCCCCGGTTTGTACTGCGATCGACGGTGGCACAGCCGCTGCTTCCCGCTGCATACACCTCTCAGTGTCGGAGAGCGGAAACGCTGATCGCCGACGTCGATATCGAAACCACGATTTTGCGCTGTCCGATTCTTTACGGACCGGATCGGCCCGACTCAGCGGCGGCGATGATGATCGCCGAAGTGCTGCGCCGAA
>SKMT01000624.1 GCA_007120915.1 Myxococcales bacterium
ACGCTCGCCGCGTCAACGGCGCCATTCGCGCCGATACACGCATGCTGTTTCGCGCCGTGGCGACCGCATGGTTTCGGCACACGGGCCAAGGGAGTATCCAGATGACCGAACGCGACTACTACGAAATCCTCGGTGTATCGCGAGATGCCAGCGAGGGGGAACTCAAGAAGGCGTACCGCAAGCTGGCGATGGAGTATCACCCGGACCGCAACCCCGGTGACAAGTCCGCCGAAAAGCGCTTCAAGGAAGCCTCCGAGGCCTACGAAGTGCTCAGCGACCCCGAAAAACGCAGCCTCTACGACCAGTTCGGCCACGATGGGCTGCGTGGCGCCGGTGCAGGTCGCCCCGGTGCGGCCGGGTTCGATAATGTCGACGACATCTTCTCGCAGTTCGGCGACATCTTCGGGGATATGTTCGGCTTCGGCGGCCAGCGCCGAAGAGGTGGCCCCCGCCGTGGCGCTGACATGCGCTATGATCTGGAGCTGACCTTCGAGGAAGCCGCCTTCGGCACCACCAAGACCCTGACGATCCCCCGCCACGAACAGTGTGAAAAATGCGAGGGCTCCGGCGCCGAACCGGGCACCTCTCCCACCACCTGCCCTGCATGCAACGGACGGGGGCAGGTCCACCACCGCCAGGGTTTCTTCACCCTGTCGTCCACCTGCCCCGAATGCGGCGGCAGCGGCGAATACATCTCCGATCCCTGCTCCGAATGCGGCGGCAGTGGCCAGACGAAAGTCGAAAACAAAGTCGAAGTGCAGATCCCCGCCGGGGTCAATGACGGCACTCGCCTGCGACTTCGTCAGGAGGGCGAAAACGGCAGCCGCGGCGCACCACGAGGCGACCTGTACGTCTTCCTGCACGTCGAGCCCTCCGAGGTCTTCGAGCGCGAAGGCGCCGACCTGCACTTCAAAAAGGAAGTCCCCTTCGTTCAGGCCGCCCTCGGCGCCGAGGTCGAAGTTCCCACCCTTCAAGACGAGGAGACCGAAACGGTCACCGTCAAACCGGGAACCCAGTACGGCGACAAAAAAGTGCTGAAAAACCGTGGTATCGCCAAAGTCAAAGGCTCCGGGCGCGGCAACCTGATCGTGCACTTCGACGTAAAAACCCCCGAGGATCTGACCAAACGTCAGCGCGAGTTACTCGAAGAGTTCGCCGAGGAGGCCGGCGTCGAGGTCAAGTCCGGTGGGTTCTTCAAGAAGATGAAAGAAAAGCTCAGCAGTTGATCGGTCCAGCCCGGGCTCAGTCTGTAATACTCTCATCCCGGCCCAGATACGGCTCCAGCGCCGCCTGCAGATGCAGTCTCGCGCGGTGCAGCCGCGATTTGACCGCCCCCTCGCTCAACTCCAGTACATCTGCAATTTCGGCGACCGGCAGCCCTTCGATTTCCCGCAGCAGAAACGCCGCCTGATACTTCGGCTTCAACTCGCCGACTGCCGCAAAGATCTGCTCTCTGAGTTCCTGCTGCTCTGCAGCTTCGTCGCCCTGCATCCGCCAGGTGGGCATCTCTGAGAAGGCACCGTGCTCCTCGTCGACGCTCGGGCTGACGTCGTCCATCCCGATCTCCGAGCGTCGTCCCCTCTGACGCAGCCGCATCAGCGCCGCGTTAACGATGACCCGGTACATCCAGCTTCCGAACTGCGCCTCTCCCGAATAGCTGTCGAGCTTTCGATAGGCGTTGAGAAATGCCTCCTGGACGACGTCCTGCGCCTCCGCCTCCTCTTTGACCATACTGAACGCGAGGCGAAACGCCTTGTCGCGGTAACGCTCCACCAGCTCTTCGAACGCCTCGTAGTCGTCGTCCACCGCCCGCTCGACCAACTCTTCGTCGGTCAACTCCTTGAGGTGGTCTCGGGTTTGAATCGAATCGGAAGTCATCGCGGCATCGGTGGTCAGTTGGAGGTGGCTACAAATCGTCATCGTCTTCAAGCCGGCGGGCGTAGTCGCCGGCGCCGGCGGCGCGAAACGTCTCGACGGCGTCGCCGATAATCTCGTCGCTGCGCCCCGGTGAGGCCGCCACAGCGCGCCGGTAGGCGTCCAGCGCTTCTTCGAACCGCTCCAGTTTCACCGCCGCATCTGCTACCCGGAGGTGAGCTTGTGCATCCGTGGGGGCAATTTCGGTCCACCGACCGGCAGCTCGCATGGCACCATCGTAAGCACCATCGTCCAACAACAAACTGCTAATTCTGCGCGCCAGCGTCGCGTTGTGAACATCACGGTGAAATCGCCCCGCCTTCGCGCGGCGCACGCTGGTCTCGCGCTCTACAGCCTCGGCGCGCTCTTCGAGTTGACGCCATGCGTCCACATTGTATGGCGCCAGCGTCGTCGCTGCCACCGCGTGCACGTAGGCTTCCATCTTCTCGCCGGCATCGGCAGCGATTCGTGCCAGTGCATAGCGCAACTCGAAGCTCTCCACGCCCCCGTCGATCACCGCCCGTCCCTTCTGAAGCGCCTCATCGGCCTCCCCGAGCACCTGCCGCGCCAGTACGGCGACGATCTGCGCCTGATCCCCTGGCTCGTTTTGACGGGCCAGGTTTGACAGTTGCACCTGCGCTGCCTGCTCGTCTCCTCTCATCGCCGCGACCAGTGCGCGAAATGCCATCGCCTCTGCCTCCCCGGCGTGCTCCACCTCATCGCCCTCTACCATCGCTCTCAACCGCGGCCAGTCGACCAATGTCTGGTGCAACAGCCCCGCATAGTGGCGCTGCAACCACTCTTCGAACCCCTGCTCTATCCTGTCCATCGGCTCGCCGAGTACCTTCTCGAAGGTCTCTTCGGTCTGAGGGGTGTCGGCGAACTGACCAAGCATCTCAACGACGCTCTCCAGCCCGTACTCCTCGTGCAGGTAGGCCATCACCAGCATCGCCGTCTGATACACCTCGTTGATGTCCTCGGCGCCGGCGCTCATGAATGCTTCGTTCAACTCGCCGATCGACCACATCTGCCCGTACTGAATCCTCCGGGCAATCGAGACGTCCCCAAACCGCGTCCACGATTCGTCGTTACGCCGCGTCTCGTATTCTGCGAGCCCCTCGGTAAACCACAGCGGCACCCGCTCGTCGGACAGCTCCAGATGGAAGGAATGGGCGATCTCGTGCCACAGCACCATCGACCAGTTCACTTCCTGATCTCGGGGACTGCGCATCAGCACCACCGGACCGAAACAGATCCCGTGTGGATCGACGTGCACAAGCCCCGTGGAGCGCACTGAGAAGGACTCACTGTCGTCGTACACCTCCAGCGTCAGCGACGGCAACTCGATGCCATAGCGCTTCTCGAACACCTCCATCGCCTCTCCCACCAGCGGCTCGGTGATCCGGCGCACCAGCTCGAACTGCGAGGCCTCGGCGCGCAGCCGAAACCCCTCGACTTCGTCGGTGACGTAGTCATCGAGCCCCCGCTCGTACAACTGAAGCATGTTGTAGACCGGAAGCTGGTACTGGTCCTCGTCGAAAGCGCGCTGGAGCATCGGCACCCCGTCGGCCTCCTGCCCCGTGCGCGTCAACGCCAGCCCCAGCCCGGCGAGCGCCCCCCGGTGGTCCTCCTCGCGCTGAAGCGCTTTTTCGAAAAGTGTGACCGCCTGGCGATGCCGGTTGTTCAGCGCTGCGAACTCCCCGGCCACCGCCAGCAGATCGGCGCGATCGGAGCGCCGATCGTCAAACCGCTCACTCATCGCCGCAAAGCCCTCGTTATCGCCGCGAAGAAGCGCCGCGGCTGCGGCCAGCGACAGCATCTGACCATCCTGTGGGGCCCGATCCAAAAACGCCTCCGCGACCTGCTGGCCTTCCGTCCACTGCCCCTGAGCGATCAACAGATGTGCGTGCACCTGCTTGACCCGGGGATGCCCGCTGTACGCATCCTTCGCCTGCTCGACCAGCTCCATCGCCTCCACAAACCGGCCCTGCCGCTGCACCTGTACCAGCGCCAGCCCCGCCAGCGCCTCCGGATGATCGGCGCTGTCGGCAAGCACTCGCCGAAACGAATCCTCCGCCTCCGCAGCGTTGTGCCAGTCGAGCATCAGCTCGCCTAGCCTGATATGCGCCTCCAGATACTCCCCGTCTTCACGAACTGCCCTGCTGAACGCCCGGTTGGCATCGCGCGGGCTCTCCAGTTGCATCATCGCCCGGCCCACCCACACCAATTCGTCGGCACTGTCGAACATCCCGTCGTTGTAGCGGCGCGCAACCGCCTCCAGCACCGTGCGGCCCTGCTCAACGTCACCGTCGGCCATCAACATCCGCCCCAGCTCAAACCGAATCTGCGGATCATCCGGCGCGTCGCCCAGCAGTTCGCGCGCCTGGTCAATCGCCTCGTCGCGCTGGCCATACAACCACTTCAACCGCGCCTGCTCAAGATGGGCCAGACGAGCCTGCTCGCCATCGGCGGCCACCTCCACAGCCGCGTCGGCAAACCGCCGTGCGTCCTCGTCGTCGCCCTCCCACACCGCGAATCGAGACCGCAGAACCATCGACTTCGCGTCGTCCCGTCCATAGGCTTGTTGCTTCGCCTGCTCAAACTCCCCTTGGTTGTACAGTTGTTTTGCTGGATGAGCCCCGGCATCGGCCGGCACAACCAGCACACCGGCAACACTTAGCGCAGCGACGACGACCCAGGCCGCGAACGCAGCGAACCACCTGTGCGGCGACTCGCTGATCGTTCGTTGTCCCTGCACATCGGCTCCCGCCGCCTCGGTTGAACCGTCACATCCCGCTGATGATCATCCACCGGTCGTCTTCGCGCTGAAACTCCATACGATTGACGTCGATGCCGGCATCCCAGGTGTCCTGGTCGGCCATGCGATACTGGTAAGCGTACTCAAACTGGTAGTCCACATGAGCTCGGTGGTCGTCGACGACCACATCTTTGACCAGGATCTCGTACTGAACTTCCTGGGCGTATTGGGCCATCAACTCGAAGATATCGGCGAGCTCGTCGTAGCCGTAGTCGTCTTCGGTGGTGTGCGTGGTGCCCGCATTGTCGTAGTAGTCGCGCGATGCCATCCGGGTCAGCGCCCCAAAGTCCTTCGAGACCATCGCCTCGCGGTACTGATACAGCACATCGAGCACTTCGCGCACCTCTTCGGTGTCGGCGATCTCGGCATCATCACTGATCATGAAGTTCGGATCGTCGGGATAGACGTCGTCGCTTCGAACCTGGTTGCCCGCACAGGCGACAGTGGTAAATGCAAATCCCACCAACACCAGCAGACAGATTAAGCGTCGAATCGCCATATCTTCGTGCTCCTTCACAAACCCTGCGTCAGTTCCGTACGTACCGTCATTCCGGCGGGAGGGCACCCGGCTCGGGCGACGGTGCAGTTAACCGAGGCGGCCTCATCTCATATTCCCGCGGACCCATTCGGTTCGCCGCTTCCACTCCCGGGCACTATCTGCATAGTAGCTCACCGGAGAGTTGGCCAGTTTTTCCCACGCCTGCTGCGCCTCGTCGAACCGGCCCTCAAAATGGAGGCTCTGGCCTAACATCAGTGCCGCTTCCCCGTCCAGCACCGCCGCCGACAACCCCTGCTGGCTCTGCTGCAGGTAGGGGATCGCCTCCGCGTAGTGGCGCCGCTGCCACAGCCGTCGGCCCAGCAGATACACCGCCACCGGATCGTCAGCCCCCACCGCCTGTACCCACTGCACCAGCGTATACATCGATCCGACTCCGTCGCCCCCGTCGACCAGATAGGCCCGCCCGTAGTCGTCGTCCCGTGCTGCCAGGTGCCGCTTCACCCGCAGGCTGCGCTCGCGCTCAATTC
>SKMT01000087.1 GCA_007120915.1 Myxococcales bacterium
CATGGTGCTGATGAGCACGCGTGTGGGGGTATCGTCGAGCATTAGTTGGGCTCTGGGTGCTGGGCTCTGGGGGCTGGGCGCTGGGTGCTGGGTGCTGGGTTCTGGGCGCTGGGCTCTGGGTGTTCGGTTTTTGGTTAGTCGGGGGTGCCGTCGGGTTCGGGGCGTGGTTCTTCGTCGAAGGCCGCCGGTGATTTGACGACGCCGAAAAAGTACATCAACGCGCCGCCGGATACGAACATCAGCAGGCTGTAGACCGCCGGGGGCACGGCGATGTCGCTGGCGCCAAGGATGGACATGGCGATGACGATGGCCAGCGTGCCGTTCTGGATGCCCGATTCGATGGAGATGGTGATCGACTGGCGCATGTTCAGCGCCACCAGTCGGGCGGTCAAAAAGCCCAATGCCATGGTGGCGACGTTCAGCGCAGCCGTCACCCCGGAGAGCGCCCAGAAGTAGTCGAACAGCACCTGACGTTGTTCGATGATCACCGCTGCCAGCACGACCAGAAATATGATCGCCGAGGCGATGCGCACCGGCTTTTTCATCCGCTCGGCGAAGTCGGATTTGAAGTGGCGTATCAGAAGGCCGATGGTCACGGGCACGGCGGTGATGGCGATGATCTGGACGATGATCTCACCGACGGGCGAGGCGATCTCATCGGCGCCGACGCCGAAATGGGCGATGGATAACGTCAGGATCAGGGGGATGGTGGCGATGGTGACCACGCTGCTGAGCGCCGTCAGAGTAATCGACAGCGCGGTGTCCCCACGGGACACAAAGGTGATCAGGTTGGAGGTGGGCCCACCGGGGCAGGCGGCGATCAGCATCAGACCGACCGCCCAGACAGGAGATAATCCGAACAGTGTGGCCAGCCCGAACCCGACCAGGGGCAACAGAATGATCTGGTTGCCCAGCCCCACGGCGGCGGCTTTGGGGTGGAGGGCGATCCGTTTGAAATCGCTGACCTTCAGCGCCATGCCCAGCCCGATCATGATGATGATCAGCGACAGGGGAAGCACCACGTCGATGAATATGCTCTCTTCCATCGTTCCGACCTTCTGGAGTTAGGCGGTTTCTGGGGTAGCGGGGAGGATTATTCCCTGTGAGAGACGAGGTTGCAATCGTCGTTGTACTCTGGGGACTGTGAGGTGTGCGGGGCCCCCTCCGACCCTCGGGCTCGATCTCGGAATCGGGCTCGACCTCAGGCTCGGGGTTCGGACTCGGTGGAACCCCCCAACGACCTCACTGCGTTCGGCCACTTCCCCCCAGGGGGAAGATGCCCGCAAGGCGGACATGACCGAGCCCGAGCCCGAGCCCGAGCCCGACATCGAGCCCGAGAACGAGCCCGAGCCCGAGAACGAGAACGAGAACGAGAACGAGAACGAGCCCGACATCGAGCCCGAGCCCGACATCGAGCCCGAGAACGAACCCGAGCCCGAGCCCGAATCCGAACCGGGGGAGGTGTCGGCGTCAGGGATCGCGTTCGACGGTCAGCTCGAAGCTGCCCTGAGTGTGGGGTGTGAAGGAGGTGACGCCGATGGTGTATTCGCCGGGTTCGAATTCTCTGGTGATACGGGAGTCGGTGGTGCCGATGTCGGCGTCGTGGTTGTCGGCGACGGTGTTGTGATCTTCGTCGGTGACGAACAGATAGGTGTCGAAGTCCTGGGAGCGCGCTTCGATATCGAGGGTTTTGGTCTCTTCGAGTGTGACGTCGAAAAACTCCACGAAGGACTGATGGTCGGGGAAGATGATCGAGCCCTCGGTGAGCGTTCCCTCGATGTGCGCGTCCAGTTCCAGATCGCCGGGCAGAGGCGGTTCGTTGAGATCGACGGTCAGCTCGAAGGTTCCCTGCCCGCCGTACACGGAGCTGACCCAGAGGGTATAGTCGCCGGGGGTTGTGGGCCTGCCGAGGCGTACCGGTTCCCCTTCGACGAGCCGGGAGTCCGCCCAGGCGACGGCGTTGTCGTCTTCATCGGTGATCACCAGAAGACCCTCGAACTCATCGGTGTGCAGTTGGGCGTAGACCAGTTGGTGGTCTTCGAGCTGCAATTCGAAGGGAAGCCCCATGTTGCCGGTCTTGGCGATTTCGGCGCGTTCCCAGTTCAGAGCGCTGCGCAGGGTGGTGCCAGGTTCGAACTGTTCGGGGGGCTGAAGGTCGATCTTGTCTGTGGTCAGCTCGAAGCGGCCGTCGGGGCCGAGCTGGTCTCCGATGACGACTACTTTGTAGTCGCCGGCGGGGGCGAAGGTGCGAATTTCGGGGGGGTTGTTGCGGACCGGGTAGGCTTCGTCGAGTGTTTCGCCGGTGTCGGCGTCGACCAGGGCGAGAAGAGGGGTGAAGTCAGGGGAGTCGACGGTCAGGTGCAGGCCCGTGGGTTCGTCCAGTTGCAGCGGGTGAGCACGGCGGGGATGTTCGTCGTGGGTGCCGTCGTCGTAGACGATGCCTTCTGTCGTGCCGGGAAACGCCAGCGGTTCTTGCGGCTCGTCGATGGTGTCGACGCTCAGCGCTACGGAGCCCGTCATATCGGCTGACGGCGAGGAGACGACCACCGTGTAGGTGCCCTCACCGGCGGAGGGACGCACCAGCAGGTTGGAGTATTCGTCGTGTACCGCCGGGCCCCAGCCGAGCAGTTGGCCGTCGGGACCGTACAGCGAGATGGTGGGGGGGAGATCGGAGCTGGTGGCGCTGATGCTGAGCGTGGCGTCCTGTTGAAGCTCTAGCTGGTAGACCCTGTAGGGGGCGCCGTCGACGAGGTTGATGGGGGCATCTTCATCCAGCGTCAACTCGGCGGATTCACCGAGCTGAATCTCGGTGATTTCGTCGGGCGAGGAGGGAAGGTCGGGCCCGCCGAGGGTTGCGCAGGCCCACAGAAGGGTCAGTGCTGTCAGGGCGGCCAGGCGAGTTGCGGTGGTCATGGTTCGACTCCGGTGCGAGAGGCTGGAATCCGCGGGGGGATTCTGACCGTGTTGGGGGCGATTGTCCACAATTCAACAGGTGTAACCAACAGGAGATAGGGAGATAAGGGGGATTGGGAGATTTGATTGTGTTCATCGCTTTCCGTCGGGGGACCGGTCACTGCCGAATCACACTGTGAGGGCGCTGCGGTCTTGACGATCGGGTGTATCACCGGGCAGAAGGGACTATCGTACCCAGCCAACCGCGTAGCGCCGAAGGAGCCGATGATGAGTACCGAACCCCACCAGCACCAACAGGGTGCCCCGCCCCCGCAGTACGCCGAGGAAGAGAGTGGAATGAGCGGCGGGATGAAAGTTGCGTTGATCATCGTCGGGTTCGGCGCCTTCTTCGGGCTTTTGTGCTGCGGAGGAGGGGTGTATCTGTTCTTGCAGGCTGATTTCGAGATCAGCACCGATCCGGAACGCACCGTCGAGGTCACCGAGCAGATCGCCCATATCGACATCCCGGAGGAGTTTGAACCCGACGGCGCGGCGAGCATGGACATTATCATGATGCAGATAGACATGGCGTATTACGTGCATCGAGACAGTGACTCAAAGCTGATGATCGGCGATGCAGTGGTGCGGTTTGGAGTCGACAGCGACGAGGTGATGGAGGAGGCGCGCGGTTCGGTGGGCGAGGAGATGGGTGACGATCAACTGCGTGTGACCTCTCGAGAACAACATTCCTTCCAGATTCGCGGTGAGAGCGTCGACTTTGAGTTCGCGGAAGCCGAACATCGAGCCACCGGTGAACCCTACCGAGAGATTGCGGGGCTGATTCCCACCGATGACGAGCGCATTGCGTTTTTGGTCATCACCGTCGAAGAGGACTACTACGACGAGGACCAGATTGTGGGGATCATCGAGTCGATTCGGTGAGGGGGATAGTTCAGTGATGGGGGGAGTTCAGCGTGTTCCTCCTGCCAGGAAAAATACCCCGATCGTGGTATTGCGCTGCTTTTGACCAACTACTACAAAGCAGACTCCAAGTTGCCAGATGTATGGCGGGACTGCCCGAAATTGATACAGGGCTGACCGAAACTGAACTACTAATGGAGTGACAATGTCTGCGCTGACGATCTATGCCCGTTCGACCTCTTCGTATTTCGTCCTGGTGCTGGGGGTAGTACTGATTGGCCTGGTTGCGACCACCGTGGGCTGTTCGTCGGATAGTGCCGTCACCGAAGTGCGGTGTGACACAGACGATGACTGCGACGGCGACAGCTACTGTGACGACGGATATTGTACGGCGATTCCGTATGCGTCGGTGCTGACCGTCGAGATCGAGGGGCTGCCCGATGAACTGGACGCCGACGTCACGGTGCAGGGGCCCGACGAGTTCGAAGCCCACCTCACGGAGACAGCCACATTCGATGAGTTGCGCCACGGCAGCTATGAGCTGAATGTCGGGCGGGTGGAAGGTGATCCGGATATTTTCGATGCCGTCGACAAGACGGTCGATCTGGACAAGAACGACGAACGGTCGGTGACGATCAGCTACGAGGTGATCTCCGAGTTCAACGCCTGTGGGGGCGAAGAGCTGCTTGAATTCGATGGAGAATCTGCCGAGCCGGAAGAGAGCTGTGGGGATTGCGACGATGGAGTGCTGATCTGCGACGGGGAAGATGCGCTGACCTGTATGGGAGCGAGCGAAGAAAACACCTGCGGTGGATGTGAGCCGCTCGAAGGAGATCCCGATCAGTCCTGTGGACCCTGTGGGGACGGGGTGTGGACGTGCCAGGAAGACGGCAGCCTGGAGTGTGAAGATGCCGGTGAGTCCAATATCTGCGGCGGTTGCGAAGATCTGGAAGGGCTGCCCGGAGAATCCTGCGAGCTCGACACTGGTGGCACGGGTATTCTCAGTTGCACCGGCGCCGATGAGCTGGAGTGTGTGGCCCCCGGTGACAACGCCTGTGGCGGTGACAGTGAGCTCGACGCCACCCCGGGCAGCCCCTGTGGGGAGTGCAATCTGGGCGTGGTGGTGTGTGACGGCACAGACGATGTGACCTGCCAGGACGATGAGGAAGGGGTCAACGAGTGCGGCGGTTGCAGCCCTCTTGCCGGCCAGCCCGAAGAGAGCTGTGGGATCTGCGACGGGGAGTGGTACTGCGCCACCGACGATCACGTGGTGTGTGACGACGCAACCAACGCCTGCGGAGGGTGTTCACAGCTCGACGGTACTCCCGGCGAGTCCTGTGATGACGACGCAATATGGGCCTGTGATGGGCCGGAAGCGGTCGATTGTGTCGACGAGCCAGCCAACGCCTGTGGTGGAGAAGAATCGCTGGAGGATATGCCCGGAGACGTCTGCGGGCCCTGCGGCGATGGTATCAAAGTGTGTGCAAGCCCCGATTCAGTGGTCTGTGTCGGTGCCTCGGAGACCAACGAGTGCGGTGGTTGCGGTCTGCTTCCCGGCGAAGAAGGTGAGGAGTGCGGAACCGGCGCGAATTGGGAGTGCACCGACGATGATACCATGCGCTGTAAGACCGACGAAGATCTGAACGCCTGTGGAGGCACCGACAGCCTCGACACCGATCCCGGCGAGGTGTGCGGGCCCTGTGAACTCGACGTGTACGAATGTGACGGGGACAACGACACCACGTGCAGCGGCAGCACCGACTGCCCGCAGTATCTGCACGACACCACCTCGGTGTCCGATATCGAGGAGGAGTCGGCGGTGTTTCACGGTGAGTTGCTGGATCTGCCGCCGATCACGGTGACCGAACACGGGTTCTGCTGGGATACCAACCCCGATCCGGGCGCCGATGATGACCACTTC
>SKMT01000520.1 GCA_007120915.1 Myxococcales bacterium
GATGACAACGGTTCGGGGATGCACTGCCACATGAGTCTCTGGAAAGGCGACCAGCCTCTGTTCGCCGGTGAACAGTACGCCGGGCTCAGCGAAACAGCGATGCAGTTTTCGGCGGGAATCCTTCATCACGCCCCGTCGCTGGTGGCGTTTACCAACCCCACCACCAACTCCTTTAAGCGGCTGGTGCCGGGCTACGAAGCACCGGTAAAACTGGCGTATTCGTCGCGCAACCGATCGGCGGCGATCCGTATCCCCACCTATGCCTCCGCACCGGAAGCTCGACGCATGGAGTTTCGCACCCCCGACCCCTCCTGCAACGGCTATCTGGCCTTCGCAGCGCTTCTGATGGCCGGGCTCGATGGTATCGAACGGGGCATGGACCCGGGCGACCCGCTCGACAAGGACATCTACAATCTTCCCCCCGAAGAGCTGGAGAAGGTCCCCTCCATCCCCGCCAACCTTGAGGACGCGCTGCACGCGCTGGCCGAAGACCACGAGTACCTGCTCAAAGGCGATGTCTTCACCGAAGACGTCATCGCCACCTGGATCGAATACAAAATGGAAAATGAGCTCCAGCCCGCCAGGCTGCGACCCACCCCCCTGGAGTTCGACATGTATTTTGACATCTGACTCGGATTTGCCCCCTTGCTTCGACGCTTTTCTCTTGCTTATACCCATCGAGTCGGTGCGAACAGCGTCCACAGGGGGGGCAGGCGATTGGCACCGGGTATATTGGAAGTGGCGGGATGCCGTATTATCCGAAGCGGATACGGTCTTCGGTAGCGACTACAAACTCTCCCGGAAGCCGGGCATTGTATTCCCGTAACAGGTCACGGAGCACATCAATCTTGTTTTCGGTTCGTTCGTCAGCAAGTCGCAGCAAGATGACGCCTGCATGCGCCTGTCGAAGCCGAAACACCTGCTCACCGAAGTCCTTGTCATTGGTAATCAGGATTCGGTCCTCCCGCTTTGCCCAGTCGATTACCTGGTCATCTGTTATACCGGGACTCTCTTCATAGACGGATGCAACGTCGTGCCCCTGGTTTGCAAGCCACCGAGCAACACCGGGACCGGTGCATTCATCGACCAGAAAACGCAATACAATCATACCGATCCACGTGAACGTGGAACGAAGCTCGTCTCACCCACTGTCTTTTGAGCAAATATCAGACAGGCGCGGATATCGTCGCGTTCCAGGCCGGTGTACTCCTCGAGAATCTCCTCCTGCGACGTTCCCTGAGCAAGAAGATTGAGGATAAACTCCACACTCAACCGTGTTCCCTCGATGACCGGCTTTCCCGCCAGCACATCCGGGTCTTGTTCGATACGATCCAGAAGTTCTTGATCGTCCATCTACTCTCTCCGCTGGAAAAACGGCTCGGGTTTTATGCATCGCTGAAGCGGCTCTCGACTTCCGGGCAATAACTACACAGTAAACACCTGAGCACACAGACACAATTCCCCCTCCTCTTTGAGTATGGCCGCCATTCGATGGTTGGCGGGCCTCCCCCACCGGTCCCACCGATTTGACCCAGGAGTCCCCTCCTATCTCCAGCATCTCCACATCTCCTGTTGCTTACAGATCGGCTCCATCTGATCGCCCCCTGCAGCTCGGCAACCCATCCGCGCCGGTTTACACCACCGATCCGATGAAATAACTGTAAGCGGCGTGTTATTGTTTACAGCGAACATTTCGCCGCTCCAATGGATCGTTTTTCCTTGCTACGTCCCATCCTGACATTCCAGGTCATCTTCCTTCTGGCCGCAGCAACGATTGTGCTGCCCGGCTGCGATGGCTGTGATCTTGCGTCTGACGATTCACCGCCCTGGCGTTTTGCCGGCGAACAGGCGGACTACGAGGTCATCTTCCCGTCGAACTGGCATGCCGAACCCCCGGAGTCGATCAACGAGAACGCGGAGGTCGTCGCCAGCCACGAAGAGGGGCTGTTCTTTATGGTCATTCCCCAGCCGCTGCCGTCATTTCCAGAAGTGGACGTACTTCAGTTCCAGCAGGAGGCGCTGCAGACGCTGGACAACTCGGTCGACGATCTGGTGATCGAACGCCAGGGGCCGGTACAGTTGGACGGCGTCTCCGGGATGAGCACCTTTGCCACGGCAACGGTCGACGGCGAGTCGATTCGCTACATCACCTGCTACGTCATCAACGACGATACTGGATATCAACTCGTCGGATTCGCCCCCAAGCCCAGCGCCTCGAAACTGTACGAAGAGGTCGATACCATCCTCGCCGGCTGGCAGTTCGGCTCCGATGACCCCGAAGACGAACCCGAACAACGAGATGTGCCCGCCACCGGGCCGCTGGAAGGCGCCAGCGACGAGACCGAAACCGTCACCGATGACTGAACCTGTTCACCCTGCCGTCGCGTCGTTGTTGATGCGGCGGCTTTTTCCACCTTCGTTCCGACGTATCACGGAGAACACATGGTTGATCTGAAGAAAGAGGTTTACGACGTCACAATTATGGGCTCCGGCCCCGCCGGGCTGACCGCCGCGCTGTACACCGCGCGCGCCGACCTGGAGCCGGTGCTGTTCGAGGGACCGCAGCCGGGGGGCCAGCTCACGATCACCACCGACGTGGAGAACTACCCCGGCTTCCCGGAGGGGGTGATGGGCCCGGAGCTGATGGACCGGATGCGCGCTCAGGCAACCCGGTTCGGCATGGAAAACCACATCTCCCTGATCGAAGATGTCGACACCTCCCAGCGCCCCTTCAACATCACGCTGGACGACGGCACCGAGTTTAAGAGCCACACCCTCATCGTCGCCTCCGGCGCCCGCGCACGACTGCTGGGCATCGATGGCGAAGACGAGCTGATGGGCCACGGAGTGTCCACCTGTGCGACCTGTGACGGCTATTTTTTCCGCGACGACGAGCTGGTCATCGTCGGCGGGGGCGACTCGGCGATGGAGGAGGCGACATTTCTGACCAAGTTTGCCTCCAAGGTCACCGTCATTCACCGCCGCGACGAACTGCGCGCCTCGGCCATTATGGCCCAGCGCGCATTTGACGACCCGAAGGTCGAGTTCCTCTGGGACTCCGAGGTCGTCGAAATTCTGGGCTCCAAAGAAGGTGGCGTCACCGGCGTGAGGGTGATCAATAACAACACCGGCGAGATCAAGCCGATGGACTGCCAGGGAGTCTTCATCGCCATCGGACACATCCCCAACACCTCCATCTTCCAGGGCAAGCTGGAGATGAACGACGAGGGCTACATCACCACCAAGGCCGACAGCTCCCACACCAGCGTCGACGGCATCTTCGCGGTCGGTGACGTGCAGGACTTCGAATATCGACAGGCCATCACTGCCGCCGGCAGCGGCTGCAAGGGCGCCATCGACGCGGAACGCTATCTCGAACGGCTGCACACCGAATCAAAGTAACAACCAATCTCCCCGGGGCATCATCGCCGGCAAATTTCCCCGCTGACCCTCAGATTTCTGACGAATCATGAGGGCCTTCCACCACATCGCCCCGGGGCGCGTGGCTGGCATACGAGTTGCATCTAACCTCCACCGAACATCGTTCGCGCCCCCCGGAGGTTCCAATGCGACTTATCGTCACTGCCATCCTATCTGCCTGTCTGATCGCCTTCGGTTGCGGTCCCGATGACTCCACCGGCGGCGAACCCGGCGGATTCAACATCGGCGAAAACAACGCCAACCAGAACAACACCAACAACGGCGAGGAATGTCCCTACGACATCGCCGATCTGGTCGCCGACGACCTCGATGACCCGAGCTGTGACGACGACTGGGGCTGCCCCGAGGGCCAACAGCGATTCGATGACGAACTCTGCGGCTGCGGGTGCAGGTACGTCGACAGCGGCGGCGAATGCCCCGATGAGGACGACGGATACACCTACACCTCCCAGGATCCGGACGAGTGTCAGCTCACGGACATCGACTGCGCACAGGGTAGCACCCCATTTTACGACGAGGACTGCGGCTGCGGATGCCAGCAGATCTGCCCCGGTGAACTCGACGGCTACGATTACATGTCCGAAGATCCCACCGAATGCGAAATGATGCGCTTTGACTGCCCCGAAGGCGAAGCGCTCTTCAGCAATGAGTGCGGCTGCGGATGCCGCCCCGTCGATGACATCTGCGAGCCCTGGGACGCCCAGGGTGAAGGGGACTGCGACGAGTTCTTCGGCTTCGGGTTCGACGGCGACGAGTGCATCGGCCACGGCGGCTGCAACTGTGTCGGTGCCGACTGCGACCTGCTCGTGCAGGATCCCGATTTGTGCGAAGAGTCGGTGCGCCACTGCAGCACCATCACCGACCCGGGGGACCGCTGTGACCCCTGGGACATCGAACCCCAGGGCGCATGCGACATGGAGCTGGGCTGGGGATGGGACGGCGACCAGTGCATCTCATATAGTGGCTGCAGTTGCGACGGTGCCGACTGCGACCAGTTGTTCGACGGACCCGGCGAATGCGAAGACCAGATGTCGCTGTGCGAATAACCGCTCAGTTCGCCTGCTTGATCGACAATCCGATGCGACCGCGGTCCTGGTCCACCGACAGAATCACCACGTCGACCCGGTCGCCCACGCCAACTTCATCGTAGGGGCTTTTGACGTAGCGGTCGGCCATCTCGCTGATGTGCACCAGCCCGTCCTGTTTGACTCCGATGTCCACAAACGCACCGAAATCCACGACGTTGCGCACCGTCCCCTCAAGCTGCATCCCCTCTTTCAGATCTTCCATCTTCAGCACGTCGCTTCTCAGCTCCGGAGGATCGAGCTCATCGCGCGGGTCCCGTCCCGGCTGACGAAGCGCATCGCAGATATCGCCCAGCGTCAGCGAGCCCACTCCGAACTGATCGGCCAGCTCATCGAGCCGGCCGCGCTGGCGCAACTGCCGCAACTGCTGGGCCACTTGCGTCTGCCCCGGTTTCGCGTCTGCTTCATCCAGGATCGCCCGCGCCAGATCGTAGTTCTCCGGGTGGATCCCCGTGTTGTCCAGTGGTTCGTCACCGTCGCGAATGCGCAAAAACCCGGCACACTGCTCAAACGTCTTCGCCCCCACTCCGTCGACATCCATCAACTGTTTTCGCGACCGGAACGGCCCTCCGTTGCGCCGCCGCTGTACAATGCGTTCTGCCGTCTTCGGACCGATTCCGGCCACCTGGGCCAAAAGCGGCGCCGAGGCGACGTTCAGATCGACACCAACGGAGTTGACCACATCCTCCACCACCGCCTCCAACGCCCGCTTTAGCCGCGTCTGGTTGACGTCGTGCTGGTACATCCCCACCCCGATGCTCTTCGGGTCGATCTTCACCAGCTCTGCGAGCGGATCCTGCAGTCTCCTGGCGATCGAGACCGCCCCCCGCATGCTCACGTCCAGATCGGGGAACTCTTTTCGCGCCACTTCCGAGGCGCTGTAGACACTGGCTCCCGCCTCGTCGATCACCGCATACTGCACTCCGTCGATGTCTCGCAGCGCTTCAGCGACGGCCTGCTCGGTCTCGCGGCTGCCGGTGCCGTTGCCGATAGCCACCAGGTCGACATCGTGCTTCCGGGCCATCTTCGCGATCTGTTCCGGCGCCTGTTTGCGGCGGTTGTCGTGAATCCAGCACTGTCCGGTATCGACTAGTTGGCCTGTCGTCCCGATCACCACCATCTTGCAGCCCGTACGCAGCCCAGGATCGATCCCCAACACCACGGTATCCGGCATCGGCGGCTGCAACAGCAGGTTCTCCAGGTTCAC
>SKMT01000190.1 GCA_007120915.1 Myxococcales bacterium
GAGCGAAATTCGTCCGAGGCCAATGTGAGACGACGAGACAGATTCACATCGGCGAGGAGTCTCACGCCGGGATCGGCGAATTTCGCCGCCGAGGTGCGCACGTACTCCCGGAGTCCTGCCTGGGCCCCGCCCAGCCCTCAGGCATGCCTGGGGGGAACCAGCGATGCGAACCCGAGGAGATACACCGAAGCCTCAGATGACCCCGGAGATCCATGGAGACCCTGACGACATCCGACGGCACTGAAACCCCGTACCGCGTCGACGAGCTTGTCGCCTCTGGTGATGCTCATCAGATCGCGCGGGCTCATCACCAGGAGCAGGGCCGCGACGTGGCGGTGCGCACGATTTTGTACGGTGCTGACACGACGGACGACGAGATTGCGTTTCGGCGCCGGCAACTGCGTGAGCAGTGGGAGTTTCTTCAGGACGTCGCTGATGCGGCGGTGGCGCCAACGCCCGTTGAATGGCTGGAGGTGGAGGATAGTCCGGTGGAGCAGGTGCCGGAGCCGCTGATCGTGTGTGAGCTGGTGGAGGGGCCGACGCTGTATGAGTGGGTGTCAGATAAGCATGCGGAGGGGCTTGGGTTGCAGCGGGCGCTGTCGATGGTCGATGAGCTGGCGGCGTTTCTGCAGGTGGTGCACGAGGCGGGGTGGTTGTGGCGCGATTTTGACCCGCGTCGTTTCATCGTAGCTGATGAAGACGAGCGGTTGCGGGCGGTGTCGGTGTCGGCGGTGATGCGCCGGCGCGGAGAGTCAGCGGTGATGAGGGTCAATGAGGACTACACGGCCCCAGAGGTTCGGCAGCCTGCCGACGAGAAGCTGCGCCGGCCCGCCGCCGATCTATACGGGGTGGGGGCGCTGCTCAGTTTCCTGGTGACCGGTGAACAGCCGCGCCATCGAGTGGAGAGCCCGATCTCGTTTCGGGCGTACGAGAAGGTCCACCAGCACGACGAGCCGGGGTTGGAGTTGCTACTTGCGCGGCTGTTGCAGCCACGGGCACAGCGGCGGATGGAGTCGGCCGAACAGTTGCGGCAGTTTTGTTCCGTAGAGACGCTTCCCGGCGAACAGACGGAGGGGTTTGAGGACTGCCGGCTGCCGACGGTGTGGGAGGGAATGGACATCGAGGAGCCGGAGCAGCACCGGGGGCTGCAGAGCAGCCTGTCGGAGGGGCCGCTGGTCAGTGTTGCGGGGGATGGAGAGCAGGGGGAGCGGCCGGAGCCGTCGGGGATCGACTGGAGGGTGGTTGCGGTGGTGGTGGTTGTGGTTGTTGTGGTGGTTGGAGTGGGGGTTTGGGTGGGGCGTTGAAGGTGTGCGTAGGCCCCCTCCGACCGCTTCGCGGCCACCTCCCCCGGCGCTGTCGCTTCGGGGGAGGATGGAAAGGCAGCCCCCGGTGCTGTCGCTTCGGGGGAGGATAGGGAGGTGATTCAGGCGGTGGTGGGTTCCGGTTCCGGTTGTGGTTCTTCAGCCGGTGCCTGGTCGTCGTGAGACTCTTCGGGTTCGTCCGGTTCCTCCGGTTCGTCGGGGGTCAGCTCGATTTCTACCGGTTTTTTCTCGAAGGGTTCGATCTCCAGATAGTCTTCTTTGGTGGCGCCGGCGACGGGGGCCATGAACATGTCGGGCACCGTCTCGACGCGGTTGTTCAGCCGCTCGACGCTGTCGTTGTAGAACTGGCGGGCCAGCGCGATCTTTTGTTCGCACCGAGTTAGTTCCTCCATCAGTTTTCGGAACGCACCGTCTGACTTGATCTCCGGGTAGTCTTCGACGACGGCGAACAGTTGTCCCAGCGCCTGGGACTGGCGGTCGATCGCCTGTGATGCTTTTTGTGCTTCGGCCTCGTCGAGATCGGAGCCGACGGAGCCGCTTCGGGCCTGGGCGACCTTTTCGAGGGTCTGTTCTTCGTGAGAGGCGATGGCTTTGACCATCTTCACCAGGTTCGGGATCAGATCGGCGCGGCGTTTAAACTCGACGTCGAGCATCGACCAGGCGCGCTTTTCGCGGTTTCGCAGGTCGACGAGCCCGTCGTACAGCGACTTCGTGTAGAGCGCGAGGATGAGGAACGCCAGGCCCAGCCCGGATGCGGTCATCACCAGCGGAGAATGGGCGACCACGAAGTTTTCGATGCCGGCGTCGGCGGCAATATCCGCATAGGCCCACACGGCGCCGACGGAGGCGGCGATGGCGGCGAAAAATCCGCCCAGCGCCTGCCAGTGGTACTTGCGCACCAACTGATCCTCGCCCTTCGACGAGATCAGAAAGATGCGGCCCATTTCGTCGTGGGCGATCTCCGGTTCGACGATGTCTTCGCGGATGCGCGCTTCGCCGAGCACGTAGACGTCGTCGTTATGGGCGACGATCTCTTCGGTGAATCGGCGCCGGCCCGTAGAGCGGCGCACCGACCGGCGGGGGCCTTTGCCGTAGTACATTGGATCGGTCTTGCGGCAGCGCTTGCGCAACACCCGGGTTGCCTCAAAGTCCGCCCCTTTGGGGTTGACGCGGATGCTGCCGGTGTCGTCGTGAAGCTCAAAGCGCCGGTAGTTTGACCCGGAGTCGATGGTCTTCCAGCGGCGCTTCGTTTTGGTCTTGCCGTCCTTGGTTTTGACCTTCTTTTTGTACTGCTCTTCGATTTTGTACTTGTAATACACGCAGGGTTTTTCGGTCAGCTTCGAGGTCAGCGGCCGATCGGCGACGGCGGTGCCCTTCAGCTCATTGAGCCCGATCATCACCCCTTCGCACTTGGAAGTGGGCACATTTTCGATCAGCCGCTTTCGACGAAACCGAAAGTAGCCGCCCACAAGGCCCGCCACGGCGACCAGGGCTATAATCCCGGGAAGCAGATACAGGTCTACAGCCGAGACCTCGGCGATGAGGGGAGCAAGTAAAGTCGGGCTCACGGCAGTCATCAGTTCGATCCTGGGTGCAGGCAGTTATTGGTGGTTGGTAATTCGTTATTGGTGGTTGGTGATTCGTTACTCGGCGGCTTCTTCCTGGTCGTTCTCGTCTTCGGGGTCGCCTTTGCGGAACGTCAGCGATTCGCCGTCTTCGGCGACCTCGACGATGACATGGTCGCCCATTCCGAATCGTCCTTCCAGTATTTCTACGGCCAGCGGGTCCTGGATGTAGCTGCCGATGGCCCGCTGCAGTGGGCGGGCGCCGTACTCCGGTTCGAATCCGGCGTCGGCGAGGAAGTCTTTGGCCTCCTCGCTGATCTCGATGGTCATGCGTTGTTCGTCGAGCAGCTTTCGAAGCTGGCGCTTCTGGATGTCGACGATCTGGCGGATCGACTCCTTGTCCAGGGCGTTGAAGACGATGGGGTCGTCCAGCCGGTTGAGAAACTCGGGGCGGAAGTGGTCGCGCAGAATGTTGTGGACCTCGTCGGTCAATTCTTCACCGCTGACCTTGCCGCTTAAGTCCATGATGCGGCGGCTTCCGACGTTGGAGGTCAGAATCACCAGGGTGTTCGTGAAGTCGACCTCCCGGCCCTGACTGTCGGTCAGCCGCCCTTCGTCCATCAATTGAAGCAGCAGGTTGAAGACGTCGGGGTGGGCTTTTTCGGCTTCGTCGAACAGCACCACGCTGTAGGGGTGAAGTCGCACCGCTTCGGTGAGGATGCCGCCCTTTTCGCTTCCCACGTACCCGCGGGCCGATCCGATCAGCGTGTTGACCTTCGACTGCTCCATGTACTCCGACATGTCGATGCGGATCAGTGAGTCTTCGCTGTCGAACAGAAATTCGGACAACGCCTTCGCCAGCTCCGTTTTTCCGACGCCGGTGGGCCCGACGAACATGAAGTTTCCGATGGGCCGATCCGGGTCTCTCAGCCCGGCGCGGGAGCGCCAGATCGCGGAGGTGATGGTCTCGATGGCCTGGTCCTGGCCGACGATGCGCCGGCGCAGCCGGTCGGGCATGTTCAACAGCTTCTCGCGCTCCGACTCCAGCATCTTGTTGACCGGAATGCCCGTCCAGTCGGCGACGACGGCGCCCACGTCGTTGTCGTCGACGTACTCTTTGAGAAGCCGCTCGTCTTTGTGCAGTTCGTCGAGGCGCTGCTGAGCATCTTCGACCTTCTCTTCGATCTTCGGCAGCACGCTGTAGCGGATTTCGGCGGCCCGGCCCAACTCGCCGGCGCGCTGGGCTTCCTCCACTTCCTTCTGGGTGGCCTCCAACTCTTCTTTGGCCTCCGTGATCTCGTCGAGCACGTCCTTTTCCTGCTCCCACAATTCGCGCAGCCGTTCTGCTTCGTCGCGAAGCTCTTCGATCTTGTCGTCCAGATCTTTGCGGGCGCGCACTGTCTCAGGATCGGTGGCCTCGGCGATGGACTGGCGCTCGTTCTCCAGGCTGTGCAGCCGTCGCTCCACGGCGTCCAGTTGGGTCGGTTTGGAGTCGATTTCCACGCGCAGTCGGCTGGCCGCTTCGTCGATGGCGTCGATGGCTTTGTCCGGCAGGTTGCGGTCCTGCACATACCGGTCGGTCATCTCGGCGGCGGCCACCAGCGCCGAGTCGTTGATCTGGACGCCGTGGTGGATTTCGAAGCCCTGTTTGATCCCTCGGAGAATGGAGACGCATTCGTCGACGGAGACTTCTTCGACGTGGATGGACTGAAACTTGCGCTCCAGCGCCGGGTCGGCCTCGATGTTCTGGCGGTAGTCGTCGACGGTGCTGGTGCCGATGCAACTGATCTGACCGCGCGTGAGTGCCGGTTTGATCAGCGCCGAGGCGTCGGAGCTGTCTCCGCCTCCGGCGCCGACCATCCGGTGCAGGTCGGGGATAAACAGGATGATCTCGCCCTTCGATTTGGCCACTTCCTGGATCACCGTCTTGATGCGCTCCTCAAACTGCCCGCGCAGGCTGGTGCCGGCGACGAGTGCGCCCAGATCGAGCTGCAACAGCCGCTTTCCCTTCAGCCGCTCCGGCACGTCATCTTCGAACAGCCGTTTGGCAAGAGCGTTGACGATGGAGGTGCGGCCCACCCCCGGTTCACCAAGCAGCACGGGGTTGTTCTTGGTGCGTCGGTTCAGCACCTGTGAGAGTCGACGAATCTGAGCGTCGCGCCCGACCACCGGCTCGAGCTCGTCGTTGGCGGCGAGCTCGGTGATATCTTCGGCGTACTGTTCGAGCACGTTTGACGACTCGGCATCTTCATCGTCGGGAGAGGTGATCTTTTCGCCGCCTCTCGCCTCGTCGATCGCCGATTTGAGCTTCTTGGCGTCGGCGCCGGCGTCGCGCAGCAGGGTGCCGGCGAAGCTGTCGTCGAGCCGGGAGAACACCAACAGAAGATGCTCGGTGCTGGTGAACTGGTCGCCCCGGCGTTTCGCCTCGCGTTCGGCCTGCTGAAGCGCTCCCAGAAGGGGCTTCCCGACGTAGACCTCGTCGCCGGAGCGATAGTTGCGCGGAAGCAACTCCAGCTCGTCGATCAGCTTGCGGCCGATCGGCTTCGGATCGACGTCGATGTCCTCGAGAAGCTGACCGGCCACGCTGCCGTCCTGCTCGAGCATCGCCAGAAGCGTATGCTCCGCATCGACGTGCTTGTGGCGGAACTTCTTGGCCAATTCCTGGGCGCGTTCCAGCGCCCGGCGGGCTTTTTGCGTAAACCTGGAAAGGTCAAATTTCTGGGGCATGAGATCACTCTTGGTCGTGTAGCAACGAACGGACTCTCCCATCAGCGGTACGACAGTACCGGCACAATCTGACGTGAGGGTCGGTTGGTGTCAATGGGGTAGCACCA
>SKMT01000135.1 GCA_007120915.1 Myxococcales bacterium
CTGGAGTTTACCTCCGACTACGCCCGCGTTGTCGGCCAGGTGCACCACGGCCGGCTTCTCGTCGACGGACGCAACGTCGGCGACCCCGAGGACTTTCAGCTCCACGACCGGCGCAAGCTGGCGAACGCCGGCATCGTCATCGCCTTCGCGGTTCTGGACCGCGAGCGCGGCGAGTTGACCGAACCTCCCAACCTGCTGCAGCGCGGAGTCATCGGCCCCGCCGACGGCGAGGAGGTGCTCGAAGGCGCCTCCCGTGCCGCCGAGCGTGCTGTCGACCGACTCTCCGACAACGCCCGTGCCGACATCACGGAGGTCAAAGAGAGCATCCGACTGAACGTACGCCAGTACTTCAAGGATGAGCTCAACCGCCGTCCTGTCGTCATTCCCGTGGTCCACGCGCTGTAGGTTGTCGCCATGATCCCCGTTGTACTCGCCGGCGGGTCGGGAACCCGCTTCTGGCCGCTGAGCCGACAGGCCCGGCCCAAGCAACTGTTGTCGCTGTGGGACGACGACCGCTCCCTCATTGAGGCGACGGTGCATCGGCTCGCCGAGTCCGAACAACAGCGGCGAGTGCACATCGTCTGCAGCGATCAGATGGTCGAGCCCACCCGCCGGGCGCTCGCTGAGCCCCGGCAGGTGGAGTTCATCTGTGAACCCGCCCCCCGCAACACCGCCCCGGCCATCGCCTTCGCCACCGCCGTGGTCGAAGCGCAGCACGGCGACGAGCCCATCGGCTTTTTCCCCGCCGACCATTACATCGGCGATCTGTCGGCGTTTCACCGCTGTGTTGAATTCGCTGCTCAGCGCGCCCGAGGCGGCGCGATCATGACCCTCGGCATCCCTCCCACCCGCCCCGAAACGGGCTACGGCTACATCGAGACTCCCAGCGCCAGCGCCGACACCACCGATCAGCCCCGGGCCTACCCGGTCGATCAATTCGTCGAAAAGCCCGACGTCGATCGGGCCGTCGAATACCTGGAATCCGGCCGTTTTCTCTGGAACTCCGGGATGTTTCTGTTCCAGCCCTCCACGCTGTGGGCTGAATTCGAACGCCAGCACCCCGACATGTTCACCTGCATCGAACGCATCCGGGATGCCGTCGCCGAAGAGGGGCCACAATCGGACATCGCCCAGGCCGCGTTCGGTGATCTGGAGGCGATCTCCATCGACTACGCCATCATGGAGAACGCCCGGCGCGTCGAAGTGGTCCCGGCATCCTTCCGGTGGTCCGACGTCGGCCACTGGGGCGCGCTTCACGAGGTGATGCAGACCGACGAAAACGACAACGTCGTCGACGCCGACACCATCCTCCAGGATGTCTCCGGGTGTACCATCGTCTCCCGCAACTCTTCTCGGTTGATCGCAGCCTGCGGGCTCGAAGAGATAGTGATCGTCGACACCGAAGACGCTCTTCTGGTATTGCCTGCCTCCCGCGCCCAGCAGGTACGCGACATCGTCGCCGAACTCGCAGACCTCGACCGTGACGACCTCCTCTAAACAGTCCACGACCCATCACCAGGCGGTACGCCGCGTACTCCTGGTGGCACTGGGGCTGCACCTGTTGATCTCGGCGGTCAAACTCGGTTTCGGTTACTACGCGAACATCGTCAGCCTTCAGGCCGACGGGTTCCACTCGCTGTTCGACGCGCTCTCCAACATCATCGGGCTCGTTGCGCTGGGGCTGGCGATGCAGCCGCCGGACCCGGAGCATCCCTACGGACACCGCAAAATTGAGGTCGCCGCCAGTCTGGCGATCGGGGTGATGATTCTGCTGGGGCTCATTGAGGTAGGTCGCGGAGTCTGGCGCGCCGCCATCGGCGAGACCGAACCGGCGGTTACCACCGTCATCTACGTGGTGGTCATCGTCTCCATCGCCGGCAGTCTCCTGATCAGTTGGTACGAGCGACGGGCGGCCCGAAAGTTCGACTCCATGATCCTGGAGAGCGACGCCGAACACACCCTGTCCGATGCCCTCGCCGGGCTGGCAGTACTCGGCGGGATGATTCTGGTCTCCGCCGGGTTCCCCGCCGGCGACATCGTCGCCGCCCTGGCAGTTATGGCATTTATCGGCATGGCCGCCTACCGGGTGCTGCGCACCGGAATGGACGTCGTCGTCGACGCCGCTCCCCTCGACGCCGAGGCGATCTGTCGGGTTGTCGAACAGATCGACGAGGTCAAAACCTGCCATTATGTCCGAAGCCGCGGCATGCCCGGCAGCGTCCACCTCGACCTGCACGTCACCCTCTCGCCACAGATGCGCCTCGCCGAAGCCGGCGAGGTGCTGCTGCACATCAAAGACGTGCTCCACCAGCACTTCCCGGCGCTCGACGACATCCTCATCCAGATCGAACCCCACAAACCGAAGCACTACGAAGACGTGCCCGAGAATCTGGTCTGACCTCACGACCTCACGAGCGTTTCTCTAAACATCCTCTTCGCCTAAACTGTGAGGCAAGCCAGCACCATCGCCTATCAGGCTGACGCAATGGACGACTCCCTCCAACTCGGCCCCTTCGACATCACCGAACAGATCGGTGAAGGCGGAATGGGTGCCGTCTATCGGGGTCGACACCGCATCACCGGAGTCGACGTTGCCATCAAGGTCATCCGCAACGATATAGCCACCGACCGGCTTCGGGAGCAGTTCCACGTCGAGGTGCAGGCTCAGGCGAAGCTGGTCCATCCCAACATCGTCTATCTGTTTGAATACGGACGAATTTCGCCGGAAACCGCCACCATCTCCGACGGCGAATTTAGTGCGGGCAACCACTTTGTGGCCATGGAGTACGCCGCGCGGGGAACGCTGCAAGACGACGTAACCGTGGACAACTGGCCACAGCTTCGAGCTGTCATCGTTCAGGTGCTCGACGCCCTGGCGTTCGCTCATGCCAGGGGCGTAGTCCATCGGGATCTGAAGCCCGAAAACCTGCTGTTGTTTCAGGAAGACCGCCACTCGGAGACGGACTTGCGGATCAAACTCGCCGATTTTGGGTTGGCTCACGCCGTGGAGTTGGCCGCCGATCGCGACACCGAAATGCTCGAATCCGTCTCCGGCACGCCCCACTACATGGCCCCCGAGCAGGCATACGCAAACTGGCGCAACTACGGACCCTGGACCGATATCTATGCGTTGGGCTGCATCGTCTGGGAGCTGTGCTGCGGGCGCCCCCCGTTTGATGCCCCAACGGCGGCCGCATTGCTGTTGAAGCATCTGCGACAATCGCGGCCGGAACTTGAACTTCAATTTCCGGTTCCCGACGAACTACAACTGTGGATTCACCGTGCGATGGCGATCGAAACCGATCAGCGTTTTCGGTGCGCCGCCCACGCTCTACGCGCTCTTCCTGCCGCAGATGGGTTTGATCACCAGGTCACATCACAGCCCGTCGAACACATCGGGACACTCGACACATTGCCCCAGGCGCCGGATCTGTCGGAGCCGTCCCCGGCGAACCGGGAGACCGAGCTGCTTGAGCACCTCCCCACCGCTGAGGGTTCTGACACGCCTGTCGGAACAACACTGTCCTCGGATGACATCTGTGCCGATACCCTCGAACACATCACAGCTCTGAGGCACGACGACGGTCCGGTTCCCCGCGACTGGAAGCTCCATCGAACCGATGATCTTCCTCTTCCTCTCATCGGCACCGGACTGGAGTTGTTTGAACTGCGCGAAGTACCTTTCGTCGACCGCGATCCTCAGCGCGATCTCATCTGGCAGATGCTGCAACAAGCCGACCGTACCGACATGCCCCATCTGGTGGCACTGGTCGGTGAAGCGGGAGCGGGCAAGAGCCGGCTTGCCGAATGGATGACAATCCGGGCCCACGAACTGGGCGCCGCGGAGTTGTTTCGGGCATTTCACACCCCGGAGGGCCAAGGCCGCCGAGAGGGGCTTGCCGGGATGGTGCGCTGGAAGTTTCGCTCCTGGAAGCTGGACCGCGCCGAGTTTTACGAAGTTCTTCTCGACCGACTGCCTGCCTTGACCGACCAAGACCGATCGCGGAACTCCGACGCCAAAGCGCTCACGGAGCTGGCTTTCCCCACCGATGACAACGAAGAAACCGCCGGTCCGAATTACCGGTACTCCAGTTCACGCCAGAAATTCGCGGTGCTCGCCCGACTCATGAAACGATTCGCCCGCCGTCGACCCGTCATCCTGTGGCTCGACGATGTCCAGTGGAACACCGAGGCGCTGCGACTGGCCCGCTTTCTACTTCAGGAGGCATCTGAGTCCATTCCGCTTCTGGTGCTGACCACACTTCGAAGTGACGTACTCGCCGAAAAACCAGACACCGGTGAACAAGTCGACGAGCTGCTCCATCATGATCGGGCCGAACGCATCGAAATCGCCCCGCTGTCACGGCGCCATCACCGCGAGCTGCTCGACCGGATGTTGCCGCTGGACACCCGGCTTGCCGAACGGGTCATCGACCGCACCGAAGGCAACCCCCTGTTCGCCACTCAACTGCTGGGCGACTGGATCGAACGCAACCGACTGGTCGTGGGCGACAATGGCTTCCATCTTGCCGACGACGCCGACTTTCAGCTCCCTGAAGACGTCCACCAACTCTGGATGAACCGCATTGATCGGGTGGTCGATGACACGGAGCGCATCTCCAAAAGGTCCGGGCGGTGGGCCATCGAACGGGCCGCTGCCCTGGGACGTGAGGTGAACCAACGTGAGTGGGAAGCCGCCTGGAGCTTCGAGGAACGCGACATTCTGATCGAATTGCGCGAACTCTTAATAGAGCGCGGCCTTGCCCGGCGAACCGGCGACGGCTTCGCCTTCACCCATGGACTGCTCGTCGACAGTATTGCGCACCGTGCTCGCCAACAGGGCACCTGGGCTGATCACCACCTCCGCTGTGCGCAAATGCTGGGACAACTGTATCCCGAAAACCCCTGGAGTACCGCGAGGCGACGGGCCGGGCACCTGATCAACGCCGGGTGTCTCAACGAAGCGCTTCAACCGCTTCTGAAGGCCGGAATACATGCCAGACTCCAGGACGACTTTCACGCCCACCGGCAATTACTGAGCCGCCGCGCTCAGCTTCTCGATCAGCTCTCGATATCGGAATACGATCCTCGACGCGTTGAGCAACAGCTCGAATGGACAAGGCTGCAATGGTTCCGAGGCGATATCGAACAGGCGACCACCAACTGCACGCGTCTGTGGGACCACACCGACGATGATCAATGGACGTTGCGAACCAAAATTGCGTCTCTGCTTATCCGCCTGAAAGAAGATCACGGCAATTACGAAACCGCTCTGCGATGGGCCGACAGGGCACTGGAAGCGAGTGACCACGTCGATGACCGGACTCTTCGTACCAAGGTTCACATCCAGACCGCCTGGCTTCGGTATTTTCGTGGTGAACTCGACAAGGCCGAGTTTCATCTTCGACATGCCGAACAACTCTCGGATCTCATCTCCGACTCTTACCTTTTCATCCAGGCGCGTCGGCTCAAAGCACAGATCATGCTCAATCGAAACCCCCCCCGGGCCCTCACGCTGCTCCAGGAGGTCTACCGCCGGGCAAAGCATGCCGGTTTCGTTGATGAGGAAGCCTTCGCACTCAATGATCTGGGAGAATGGCTCCGAAATACTGGACGTCCAGACCGTGCCCGAGAATATTATCGACGCTACCTGGTGAAAGCCCGGTCTCTCTCCCGCCCCCTGGCCACCGCCAGTGCATTGCTCAATATCGCGCAAATCGACATCGAAGTGGGACAATTTCAGCAGGCGCTGCGACGACTCGACGAATGTGACGAGATCCTGGAGGCGATCGGTTCCGAGCAACTCTACGGAAACCTTCGTCTTCTGGTTCGGTTGGCTGTCGCCGCCGGCACCGGCAACAGCGATCGGTTCGACGAACTCTGGGGCCGGCTGCCCCGCGACTGGTCAGATCACGGAGTATTTAACGATCACCCAATGGTGCTCGAAACAACTGCCGGCTACGCATCCGACAACAACTGGAGTCCTCAGGCTGAAGAGCTGCTTCAATTAGCCCGAAGGCTGTGGCAGCGGATTGGTGACGACGAAGCCGTCGAACGCGTCGACGAACGACTTACTGAAATTCGATAAACCGCCCGTCGAACCGTGTCACCTCGCGCTGTTCGGCAATTTCCAACAGCCGCGCCAGAGGCTCTTCTACCGATACCACCGTCTCTTCACCGTTTGCGCCCCCTGCGACCTCTCGAAGCACCGAGCCGTTCGACTCTGACAGCTCGAAGTCGACGTTCTGCTCGAAGATCTCGGCGATCAGCTTTTTGCGCTGGCCGCTGGGCCACCCCGGCGGGTCGTCCACCCGCAGTCGGGAAGTATCCAACACAACGATGCCGTCCTCCTGGCGCTGGGCGACTCCCAGCGGCACCAGAAGCTCGTCGATGATGTTTTCGACCCACTCTGAAAAGGGGACCATCTGGCGGTTGTCCATCAAGATGCTGGCGCGCTGAAAGGGCAGATACACCGGTGCGGGCTGCTCTTCGAGAACCAGCCTGAGCTGGCCGAACATCGCCAGCCCGGCGACGTTCTGCATCAGTCCCACCAGCCCGTCGATGGGGTATCTTCGACGCTCGCCGAGCACGCTGACCAGGTCGAGCCACAGCACCTTCGTCATCAGCACGAAGGTTACTACCAGACCCGACTCAAACAGCACCATCTCCTCGTCGCCGGTGCCGATGTGACGCAGCCAACCGGCGCCGGTGGAGTTTGACTCCACGCCGGTCTGGGACATCCACGCCGGCACCGGCTCGCCATGCTGCTTCATCAGACTGGTTGCCCGGCCACGCCAGGTCTCATCGAGTCCGATCGCTTCTGCAATTCCCTCATCGGCATCCCGGCCCGTGTAACCCAGGCACCACTCCAGAAGCACTTCCCCGACGAACTCGTCGCTGCTCTCGTCGAGCAACCCCTGCGCCTCCCGTCCGGCGTCCACACCACCGTCGGCGCATGCGTCGAGGATGCGCATCTGTCTTCCCAGCTTCCACATCGACTGCCAACCGCCGGTACCGGGCCCGTCATACACCCGGTTGAGCCTCTCTACGCTGACATCGGACAGCGCCGTCTCATCGCCTTGTTTGACCCAGCCGAGCTGGCCCGATCTGCTCTCGCAAAGCCACCATTTGAGCGTGTGCTGCAGATGTGGCTCGTCGATCGTCGACGGCTGTTGAGTGGCCGTGCGCTCGCGCAGCCATCCGACGGCCTCTCTGTTCCAGTCCATCAGCCACCGTCTTCCGAGCCGCCACAGCCCGGGCCACAGCGCCTCCGGCACCGCCGCCAGCGCACCCACTCCCCCTTCGTCTTCGAATCGAAACAGCGCCCCCATCTGAAGCAGACGCTCCGCGATCTTCTGTTGCTGACGCCGCTCGTGATCGCGCATCAGCGGCACTACGTTGTCCGGCCGGCCGCTGCCGTTGTCCAGGTCGTAGCCGTAGATCGCCTGCCAGTGACAGATCCCACCGAGTTCCAGAATCATCAGCGCATCGCCGATCCAGTTGGGATTCGGCAGCTCTTCGAGCATCTCGTCGATCATCTCCTCGCGCCCGAAGTGGTCGCAGATCCTGAGGATCACCTCCACTTTCGTTCCTTCGTCGTCCAGATCCCAGCGCCGTGCAAGCTGTCGGACTTCCTCATCGTCACAGCGGCCCAGCAAAACCGGAAGACTGCCGCGTTGGCCGCGAACCCGGTCCGCAAAAATCGCTGCCAGCGCCCCCGGCATCATCCCCTGGTAGTGCCCGGTGTGGTCCAGCTTCGGCTCCATCAGCCCCAGCCTGGCGACCTGACGACGCCCCCTGGCCGGTGCCCAGTCCAGAACCACTCCCAGGTCGTGCTCCATCACCGCTTCCTCTACGATGCGCCACTCCACGCTGGAGTCGAGCTGCTGGCGCACCACCTCTACCACCCGATCGGGATTGCGCAGCCAGTACTCCGCCAGGCTCGCCGGCTCCGCATCCGGTGCACCGTACAACTCCGCGATCTGCTGGCGCCGGCTGTCGCCGAACTCGTGCAGATGACTCACCAGTTGTGTAAAATGTCCTGGCCGAAACGATGATTTCGGTTGTTTCATCGGCTCAACTCGCTAAATGATGGTGGTGCACCGAAATCAGTTCGAACTCCGTGCACCACCGACCGATTGCTCGGCTCGGTAATCTCGTTTTGTGCTCCACTTCGGGCCGCGGTGGACTAACACAGTCGACGTCCACCGCCAACTGACGTGGGTGGTACAGACTGCAGGAAGCACATACTAACAAAAACCCATTGATTTCTCTGCTGCTTCCAACAATTTCACCAGCTCTTTTTGCTCGCCATGTCATCAGATAATTTCGACGCTCCGGTGTTTTCACGTACCTCCGATCCCCGAGCTCCCTTCCGCCAACGGCCTACGGTCCGTCGAGGCTACCCATGACCCCACGACCCCACGACCTTCGAGTCTACACGACCGCCTTCTATTTGAGGCGCCTGAACTACGGCGAACTAAGATTTATGGGGAGCTTCGACTGGCCTACTGTGGCCCATGAAGCAAGACCCCACGACCCCACGACGTCATGTCCCCACGACTCAAGACTCATGACCCACGACCTGCCACTTGCCTTTCGCCCGATTTGAAGAAATTTTTCTGACCGCCGTTAAAGTTATTGGTTCCACCAGCCTTCTTCCAGCGCCCAGCATACGGATTCGACTCATGCCCTCCATATTGCCCGACATCAAAACCACGACGGTAGCACTCGGCATCGGCGCCGCGTTTGCGATGGGATTTGCCGCCACCGGCGCCGCCGACGAACCGACCGTCGAGCCCCATATCGAGATCAGACAGGACGTCGTACTCGAAGGCCCGATCACTGAAGACGACGAACCGGACGAAGCGCAACAGGCCGAACCCGACGAGGCAACATTCCCCTGGGCCGGCGAAGAGCTGTATTACACGGTGCGCATCAACGACGCCGAGGCGATGCGCGGCGGGGTCCGCGCCGGAGAAGTCCACACCCAGGGCAACCGCAGCTACGTCCCCGTCAGCGGATCGGTGCGCTCTCGTGGTTTCCTCGACGCCGCCTACTCCGTCGACGACAACGCCGTCACCTATCTGGACGCTGTTAACTCATTCCCTCTTCGCTCCGAGAAGTCCTTCGACGAAGCCGGGGAATTTCGAAGCTACGATGTCGACTACGACCACGCCTCCTTCAGCGCTGACGTCGAACGCCAACGACAAGATCGAGAGTCGACCTTCCAGTCTCCCATCCCCGAAGAGACCCACGATATGCTCACCTGGCTGTACGACATCCGCCAGGTCGACGACATGTCGCTGGGCGACGAATTCAGCTACTACATCTACGACGGATGGCTGCTAAGTCGCCTCGATCTGGAAGTGGTCGACCGCGAGGACACTCTCACCCCCATCGGCTGGTTCAAGACCTGGAAGCTCCGTTTCACCCGCCATATCAAAGAGGCCGAAAGCAACGACGACGGTGATGACGGTCCTACTGTCCCCGATCTGACCGTCGAAGAAGAGGCCCGCCACACCGGACATATCTGGCTGAGCCGCGACGCCAACAAGATCCCCGTCATGTTCACCCTGGACACCCCCTTCGGCGTCGGCGACGTCTCGATCATCCATTACACCCCCGGTGAACCCGGTAATTAGAAAATGACCTCTCTAACTCACCCCCCGGCGCTTCGTCCCGGCGACGGGGTCTACGTCTGCAGCCCCGCCGGCCCCGTCACCCCCGAGATTCTCAAACCGGGCATCGAGCTGCTCGAACAGTGGGGATTGGACGTTGTGGTCGACGAGGCGATCTACCAGCGCCGTCCCCCCTACGGTTATCTCGCCGGCGACGACCAGATGCGCCACCGGGCGCTGATGCGCGCCTGGCGCCATCCGGACTGCCGCGCAATCATCTGCTCGCGCGGAGGCTACGGCGCGATGCGGCTGTTGCCGATGCTCGACCTGGACGAACTCGTCGACAACCCGAAGCTGTTTGTCGGGTTCAGCGACATCACGGCGCTGCATCTGTACCTGGCGGGCATCGGTGGGCTGGCCACACTGCACGGCCCGGTCATCAAGAGCCTGCGGATGCACACCGGCGACGACCCCCATCAGTCGGGCCAACGGCTCAAAGAGGCGCTATTTGCCACCACAGACCCGCCTCGCTTCACGGGGATGCGCACCGTGCGCGGAGGTACCGCTTCCGGGCCTGTCTACGGCGGAAACCTCAGCCTGGTCGTCCCGCTTCTGGCAAGCCCCTACCGACCCAGTTTCGACGGCGCGATCCTGGTGCTCGAAGACGTCGACGAGCAGGACTACCGCATCGACCGCCTTCTCACCGCCCTCAGGCTCGCCGACGACGCCGACCTCGGCGGGCTGGTACTCGGCGAATTCAGCGACCTTCCGGACGCCTTCGTCAGCCCCGACCAGGTCGACGACTTCCTCCAGATGCTCGGCGCCGAGTTCGACTGTCCCGTCGTCGCCGGCGCTCCCGTCGGCCACGAGTCGCGCAACCATGCATTTCCCGTCGGCGTACAGGCCGAACTCGACGCCGACGCCGGCACGCTTACCTTCGAATCCCACGCCGCCACACCACACGACGCGCACTGACCTCATGCACCGACGCATCGCCACAGACGAAGTGGACGAGCTGCTCGCTGCCCATGTTGCCGACCAGCGAGCAGCCATCGGCACCGATGCCACCGCCTCTGCCATTCAGGCCGCCGTGGCGACTCCGGACCAGGTGCTGTACCGCAACGCCTTCGGCACCGCCGATCCGGAGGCGTCGCAGCCAACGCCCGTCGACATGACCACTCCCTTCGACATCGCCAGCATCACCAAGTCTCTCGTCGGCGCCACCCTGGCGATGCAGGCCGTCGACGAAGGGCTGGTCCGCTGGCAGACCCCCGTCGCCGAGTTACTTCCCGCCTGGGGCGAACACAGCGATTCTCGCGGCGCCGACGCGACCTTCTTGCAGCTACTCAACCACACCGCCGGGCTCGCCGACTGGCATCCCTTCTTCGAGGATTACCCCGTCGATCCGACGCCGCGGCAGGCTCAAGAAAATTTCGAAGCTGTCATCGACGACATCGTCTCCATGCCCCTGGAAGGCGCACCGGGAGCTGTGCACACCTACTCCGATCTGGGATACATCCTGCTGACACGCATCTTCGAGCGGCTCTTCGACCGCCGCGTCGACGAGCTGGCACAACACCGCATCTTCGAGCCCCTGGGGCTACAACGCACCACCTACGTCCCCTGCGACCAGCCGCCGCTACAACGGGCCGTCGTCACTGAGGATTGCCCCCACCGCAACCGCGTCATCAGCGGGACCGTCCACGACACCAACACCAACGTGCTCGGCGGGCTCTCCACCCACGCCGGCGTCTTTTCGACGGCCGACGACCTGCTCACATTCGCCCGCCATCTGTTGGCCATCGACCGCGGCGAACCGACCGACACCGCGCCCCTGGTCACCCGCGAAACGTTGCAGTTTGGATGGTCTACCGCCGCCGGCTCCCACGCCGGACATCACCTGGCGGGCTGGGACACCCCAAGCGGCGAGAACTCCTCGGCAGGTCGCGGTTTCCACCCCGACCACACCGTCGGCCACCTCGGATTTACGGGCACCTCGCTGTGGATCGAACGGCGCCTGGGCATCATCTCCGTGCTTCTGACCAATCGCGTCTACCCCACCCGCGACAACGACCGCATCAAACCCTTGCGAATCGCCTTCCAGGAACGCATTGTACCGCCGCCATAACATCCTCCCCCGCCGGGAACCCGGTGGGGGAGGTGTCCGCGAAGCGGACGGAGGGGGCGTACACAAAACCACATAACCCAAACCCACCAATAACAGATGACCCAACTCAGCTCCGAACGCCGAACCGCCGAAGCCATCGCCCGCCTGGCGGGCCGCCACATCCTGCGCGAGCGCGCCGAAAGGCTCGACGTGTCGTTGAAAGCCCCCGACGACGTGGTCACCAACGTCGACAAGAGCACGGAGCGGCTGATCGTCGACCGGCTTCGCGACGCCTTCCCCGACGACACCATCGCCGGCGAGGAGTTCGGCGAAAGCCATCGCGCCGACAACGCCGACGGCGACCGCACCTGGCTTATTGACCCCATCGACGGCACGCTGAATTTCAGCCACGGCATCCCCCTGTTCTGCGTCTCCATCGCCCTGCAAGTCGACGGCGAGACCGTCGTCGCCGTGATCTACGACCCGAACCGCGACGAGATGTTCAGCGCCTCACAAAACGGCGGCGCTCACCTCGACGGCGTCCCCATCTCCGTCAGTTCCCTCGACGACGCCTCTGCAGCCGTGCTCGTCACCGGCTTCCCCCTGAAACGAAGTGCCCCCTTCGAGGCAACACTGGACCAATTCGAGCTTCTCACCCGCACCTGCCGCGGCATCCGCCGACTCGGCTCCGCAGCCATCGACCTCGCCTACGTCGCCGCCGGCCGAATGGAGGCGTTCTGGGAGTACAGCCTCAAGCCCTGGGACACCGCCGCCGGTATCCTCCTGGTCGAGGAAGCAGGCGGGCAGGTCACCACCGTCGACGGCGGCCCCTTCGACGTACACGCCCCCAGCATTCTCGCCACCAACGGCGTGCTCCACGACGAACTGCTCGAACTGCTGCAGTCCGTCTCCGGCTGTTAGCCGACCTTTCCGAGTTCCGATTCCCGGTTTCCTTTTAAATTTTCCTTCGTCGTCCAACTCCCGGGCTACCTCATCAGGTTGAGCGAAGTGCCTCCGACAAGGAAAAGTAAAAGAAACTCCGCGACCAAAGCTGGATCTCGGCGTGATTACGCACAAAGTTGCTCGGGGCAAGAGCCCAATATGGCCAGGGTAATGATGGCTAACGACGCTCAATGTGCCGAGAGTGTCATGTTTGACGGTTTTTAGGGCCCTGCGTGCCTTGCGCCGCAGGTGAATAGCTTTGCAAAGCTAGCCAGCGATAACCCCCCAATATCTTTCGTGTCCTGCGGGCTTGACCCGCGGGACACGCAGCGGCGGACAAGCCCGCCGCCAACAACCAAGGGGGGGATGCGCCGTGTCTAGCTGTTCAAAGCTATTCACCCGCGAGACAAGCTCGCAGGACTCCGAAAACCCAGGCGGCGATCGATCCGGCGTCGTCCCAAAAGAGCCAATCAGAACAGGTCAAAAGCAGGATGGTGCGCACCAACTGAACATTGCGGCCGCAAACGAAAAGGGGTGGGACCGGTATTCTAGCTACTCAAACTTTCTCCCCTGTGAGATGAACCGCGCAGTGGCCGTTGACGCAGAGCTGTGCATACACACTGCGTCACGCTCGTATCCAGGTCATCCCCCTATCTCCAACATCTCCGTATCCCCTATTGCTTACACAGCCTGCTCGCACATCGAACGCGCCACACAACTTTGCCAACCCACCAAAATGTGGCACAACGATATCGTCGCGTCTTTCAACTCCAGGCGAGTTGCCCCATGGAATGCCCCGACTGCCAGCGCTCGATTCCTCCGGACTCCCGGTTCTGTTCGTACTGCGGCCAGAAGATGAAGCGCTGTCTGGACTGTGAACTGATGTTCGACGATCAGGCGGGGTTCTGCGGCAAATGCGGAGGCGAACTGACCACCGCCCCCGTGCCCTTTCGCCCTCCTGACGAGACCGACGAGGCGGTCAGGGCCTTTCTGTACGACGTGGACGACCCCGACTCATATTTCGAGCTTCAGCGCGGCGATAACACCGTCGGCGCCGGCGGCGCCAACGACGTCATCGTCGACCACGAGGCCGTCTCCTGGAACCACGCCGTAGTCATCTGTCGTGACGACCAGGTCTTCGTACAGGACTCTGCGAGCACCAACGGTACCTTCGTCGACGGTCAGCCCGTCAAAAAACCGCGGCGCATCCACCACGGTGAGGTACTGCGGTTCGGCGACCCCGAGTTCGCGGTCTGGCTCACCCCTTCCATGCGCACAGAAGCCTGAATAGCCATCACGGCCCATCAAGGCACCCCTGAAATTTTAGTTCAGCGCCGCCGACGCGCAGCCTGCGCCCGTTTGCGCACCTCTGAGAGCCCACCGGCGGCCTCTACCTGCTCCATCAGATCGTCGTAGCCCTCCTGCACCTCGTCGCGCGGCAAGTTGCCCTCTTCGAGCCGCTTGTCCGCCTGTTTGCGGCAGGTCTCATAGAAACCGACGCCCCGCGCCAGAATGCGCGGTTCATTGCCGGCCACATCCAGCGCCTTCCACAGACAGTCCTCGGCGTCGGCGTAGCGGCCCAGCTTCTCGTAGTAGGAGATCAGGTTGATCTGGCTGACGATATAGATCGGCAGGATGTTGCGGCCCAGCGTCTGATAGCCGCGCTCCGAAAGCTCTTCGGCGCGCCGGCCCCAGCGAAGCGCGTCGTCGAACTCTTCGTTGTCGAAAAAGATCACGCTCAACTGCTGGCACCCCTGTGCGAGCTGGCCCAGGTAGTTGGGCCGGCCCGCATCGGCGAGTTCGTCGGCGATCTGACCGGCGCGCTCCATCATCTCGTTGGCTTCGTCCCACCGTTTCTGGCGGGCGAAAATCACCGCCAGGTTCTGGCGGGCGCCAAGCTCCAGCGGATTCGCCGGCTTGTCTTCGTCGTCTGCGTCACTCTGCTGCTCCAACAGGTCCAGCGCCTTGCGCCCACACTCCTCGGCGCGCTGCTGGTCGTCCAACGCCAGCAGAATACTCGACAGATTCAGGTTCGTCGCCGCCGCATTGGACGCAAAATCACGCCCCCGGTCCAGCAGTTCATCACAGATCTCAGCGGCTTGTCCGTGGTAGTCGCGCGACTTCTCTAACTGACCTCGCCGCTGAAAGACCACGCCCTGCTCGTTGAACACCCGGGCGCGCATCTGGAGCAGGTCGTCAGTCTCACGCTCGGCCATGTCCAAGATCGCTTCCGCCTCTTCGAGCGCCTCCGCACCGGCGCCGGTGCGCCTGCGCCGAAGCGCTTCGCTTCCAACCTCAACCAGCTCGGCAGCCGCCTTTATCTGGGCGGTCAGCCATCGATCCGTCTCTTCGGCAGGTTCAGCCATGATGTCGTCGTTCTCCCGCAGAGGGTGTTGTCGTAAAGTACTTTGCTGCCCCGCCGCTTACGGAGGGCACTCACCGGCTTCGATTTGCTCCAGTCGCTCTTGCGCCTTGGGCACCTCATCGGAGTTGGGAAACCCCTCGATGAGCGCTTCCATCACCACCTGTGCGCGCTCACAACTTCCCAGCTTAAACAGGGTGTCCCCGCCCCGCCGAGTCGCATATGCCTCCAGGGCCTCGGAGGTGGTGTTCTCTCGCACATGGGAAAACTCCGCTCCTGCGCTCTCCCACATCTCCAGCTCGAAGTAGACGTCGCCCAACTCGGAGTGGGCTTCCAGCACCAGCTCGTGGTCGTCATACTCTTCGACGAAGCGCTCCAGCGCACGGCGCGCCATGTCGTATTCGCCCTCTTCGGTGAAGTCTTCCGCCAATTCCAGCAGCTCATCGGCCTCGATCCCGTCGAACAACCGGTCGAAATCGGTGCGAAACGCCTGGAAGGACTGTTCGAGCCGCCCGTAGCGAAACTCCAGCTCTTCGAGCTGACCGCGAAGCCGACTGATCTCCTGGCGCGACTGGCGCACGTCGGCTCCAAGCTCGGCGCTGTCGCGCTGCAGAAGCGAGCGCGCCTCATCCAGCACTTCCTCCAGCTCATCGATCTCGGACTGGGCATCCTCAATCATTGCTGCCAGTTCTTCTTCGCGCTCCAATGCCTCTTCTTCCAACTCCGCCTGGCGCTGCTCCATCGCCGCCAGATCTTCTTCCATCTCCCGAGCCTGCCAGATCGGCTGGCAGCCGGTGACCGCTACCGCGACGATAACCACCACCGCAGCCAATACGACCCCACCACGTCTGTTCCCGTGGTACATCTGTGCGTTTCCTGACTGCATCTGTCTCCGCCTTCTACGACGCGTGCCATACGACCCGAGCATCCACCACCCGCGACCAACCACTAACCACTAACCAATAACCAATAACCAATAACCAATAACCAATAACCAATAACCAATAACCAACAACCAATAACCGACCACCAACGAAAAAGGGCCCGATGCACTGTGCACCGGACCCTTATTCAGGTGTTGGGTGCACCGCAATCAGCGGATGTTGAACACGGCGCGTCGGTTCTGCTCGTGGCAGCTTTCGGCCCCGTCCGTCCCGCAGGACTGGCGAAGCTGCTGGTCACCGTAAGAGGTGGTGGTGATCGCGTCTCGGTCCACGCCCATCGACACCAGGTAGTCGCGCACCGAGTTGGCACGCCGCTCACCGAGCGCCAGGTTGTATTCCGTGGTTCCACGCTCGTCGCAGTGGCCTTCGATTTCGATGCTGACACCTTTCTCGTTGATGCAATCGGCGTTGGCCTGAAGGGTGTTGCGCGCCTCATTGGTCAGCTCGGAGCTGTCGAACGGGAAGTGCACCGTCTCGATGTCGCAATCCGGCTGCGCTTCCACGCATTCGCCCTGCTGGCATTCCTCGCCTTCGTCACAGTCGGCATCGACCTGACAGTCCGGCTCCGGCACACAACTGCCGCCTTCGCAGATTTCGTCGGCCGCACAGTCGCCGTCATCCAGGCATTCCGGACCACATTCGTTGTCTCGGCAGACCTGGTCGCCGTCGCAATCATCGTCGTCGGCACACCAGCCCGGAATGTCTTCGCAGGATCCGCCCACGCATTCCTGACCCTCGTCACAATGATCGTCTTCCGCGCACTGCTGGCACAGCCCGTCAACGCAGTAGAGTCGATCTTCCTCCTGACCCTCCTCCGACTCCTGGCAATGCTCGTCGGTGTCACAGTTAGGGAAATCGGGACGGCAGGCCAGCGCGGCCAACCCCACCAGTACGATTACGGCTACAAATGCGAAAATACGTCTCGGCGACATGACTGGACTTCTCCTTGATACCGGGGGATTCAAACTCGTTGGGAAACGTCGTCAATCCTGAACAGTTCGTCTCGAAGGCTACGGCACCGAGCAAACCTGTAAAACGGGCCGTACGCTATGGCGTCACCCGCATCACGTCAAGGCATCACGGCGTTTCGTATCTTGTTGTTCTCGACCGTGTGCCCAACTGCTGGCGGCGTTCCATCGGTAATCATCAGATCTCCGAGGACATCCAATGTCACAGCGGCTCTCATCCATTCCGATGAAACGCGACAAATGTCAATACCACGGAGCCACTCACCGGCGCAGTATACGGTTTTTCGCCCAACGCCGAAGTCAATGTTTGCAAACCTGAACGAAACAGCGCTGATCCCGCAGCAGCTTGCCCACAACCGCCATCGTGGAGTACGAATCGAAGACTGGCAAGTTTCTCGCATCTCCCGGTTACACACGGGCTTTCTCAAACCTGTCGCCGAGTTTCAGTTCCAATGAGCGCCGCCGCAAAGTCTGCCGGCTCCCCCTGGCATCGCCGACTCTGGGTGGTGCTTGGCGTTGTCGCCCTGGTCGCCCCCGGGCTCGCCGACCTGTACTTTGCAGCCCGGCTGCCCCCGGCGTTCTCGGTGGATGTACAGACCGCCGCGGCGATGGGGTTGTTCGCCTCCTGGCTGTTCGGCTCGCTGTTCGTGTTGGCCGTCACCTCTCACCGCGGCGACGATCAGCCGGATACCCCGGGCTGGCTGCTGCACAGACTCATCGTCACCGTCACCGCCGCCGCAGCCCTGGCCGCTGTGGGCTGGTACAGCGTCTCCTACGGGCTCGACCTGCTGTTTGCAGACAGCGGACTCGTCGACGACGCCGCCGACTACGCCGGCATCCGCATTGCATTTCTGCCGGTCTTCGCCGCCGGGTTGGTGTTTGTCCGGTGGCTCGACTGCCGCAGCGCCCCGATGTGGCTGTTCGGCGCCGCTCTGATGCTCAACGCCGGCAATCTGGCGTTGAACAGTCTCGTCGTCGGAGGTTTCGCCGCCGAGTTGTCCCTGGGCGCCGTTGGCTGGTCGACGTCACTGTCGACGCTGATGGCCGTGCTCGTGTTGGCCGTGGCAGCGGCGATCCGAAACGATGCCACGGCCCGCCAGTGGCTCGGTCAGTTCAAGTTTCGACGGCTTGCCCGCAGCTTCGCCGGCCTGGCCGGCCCGAAGCTGGTGTGGCTGCTTGCCGTCGCGGCGCTGCCGGTGTTGTTGTGGGCGGGCTATCTGGTCGACCTGGCAACCGTCGAAGAGGCGCTGCAACAGGCGCGCGACCGCCGGGCGGTGGATGTGTTCGACATGCTCATCGGCACCACCGCTGCCCCCGAGATGGCCCTGACCACCGACTGGGCGCTGCA
>SKMT01000556.1 GCA_007120915.1 Myxococcales bacterium
GACCAGGACGAGGACGACGAGGATGAAGACGACGAGCAGGGCCCGATCTTCCAGCTCTCCTGGGATGCTCCCGATGAAGATGAGGGCGATGACGACGAGGAGTCCGAAGAGGACGACGAGCTTCCGGAGTTCCCCGAATTCACCACCGAATTCGCGGCGAACGACCTGGGCTCGACGGTCATCCTCTAACCGATGACGGGTCGCATCTGCGGCCCACCCGATGAGTCGCCGGCACGCCTTCACCGGGTTGTGTCAGCGGCTTCCGGGACGTCGGACCGCCAGGGTCCCCGACCGCCCTGGCGCTTCGGCGTCCCATTCCTTCTTCGAGTTGCCCACGCAACTCGACCCTTGAGTCGGTGGCCCGCCCTCCCGGGTGCGTCATCGACTTTCGGAACGCCGGACCATCCGGGTCCCCGACCGCCCGGATGATCCGGCGTTCTTCTTTTTTGCCAAACATTACGACCCCACGCCCCCACGACCCGAGACTCATGACCTTCGAGGTCGCACAACCGCCTTCTATTGGAGACGCCTGAACTACGGCTAACTAAGATTTATGGGGAGCTTCGTGTCACCCACGGAGGTACGCGACCTCACGACCCACGACCCAAGACCAACGACGCTTCTTCTGTCTTCTGCCTTCCGTTAATACCCCACCGATATCAGATCTTTTTCGCGCTCGATGGCCACCTTCATCGCCTCGTACAGCGCAAAACCGCGCTGAAACTGCCACACCCCTCGCCCCTGCCGGCCGGCGCACAGATTGTTCAGCTCGAACCGGTCGTTGCGATCGAGGCGCTCCGGCTGGCCCAGCCGCTTCTCCAGCGTCGCCAGATCCCAGTCCAGCCCGATCTCGATGGCAAGCTCACACAGACACCGGTGAAGGTAGGGGGCATAACTGCGGCATTCCTCAAGTGTTAGCCACCCGTGAGGCCAGCTTGTCAGATACCGCAGCGCCCGGGGCATCGTCGGCTTCTCATCGCGAAACGCCACTCCCCGAATCGGCCGACAGGCGATCTTCCAGCCAAAATCCCGCGTCAGCGGCCGCCAGTCACTGCTGATCCACTCGCTGCGGCGAAGCCCCGGCCACACATCGATGCTGATATCTCGGCAGAGCAGACGCAGAAGCTGGGCGTAAAACCCGCATAGCCCGGCGTATACCTCCCACGACTCCTTCGCCAACGGCGTCAGATCCCAGAACAGCGCTTCGCCGTCGAGAATCCTGTCGACGTAATCCCTGGCCGACGCCGGAACCTGCTCGTTCGCCAGCACCACCAGCGCCGGAGCATACACACTGCGCCGGTCGATGTGCTCACCGACCCGCTCGATGTTTCCCAGCATGTACTGATTGCTCTCGGACATAAAAGGCAGGTGGTAGGTGGTCGGGGTTCGATGGTCGAAGTTAGGTGGTCGCTGGTTGTTGGAGGTTCATTGCTCGACCCGTAGCCCGGGGCCAGCCGCTGTTCAGGCTGCCCCGGGAATCTCTCAGAAGACCTCGTCGTCCGACGTAAACGGCCCTTCCGCCCGGCCTGCCGAGCAGTACTGCTGAAATCGCACCTTGCCCACCTCGATGCGCTCGGGAGGGATCGTCAACACCTGGGGGCGGCGCACCACGATCAGTCCATCCTGTCGGATCCGCTGTAGACACCGCCTCAGAAAGCCCCCCACGTCGTAGCGGGTGCGCCGCTGGCCCAGGTTCAGATCATGCAACTCCAACACCTGGCATCGGGTTACACGGGGATGCTCTACCGTCCCCTCCACCCGCGCCTGCAACACCGCGCCGTCGCAGGCATACTCTCTCAGCCCGGTGTACAGCTCCCCCGGAGTCACATGGATCTTCTGTGGTTGTTCAGCCGGTTTGATCATAGTGCTGCCCGCTGCTGCATCGGCGTCGCCCGCATCGCTCAGGCCGACTGCTTCTCGTAGACCAGCATCGGCTTGTCGCGCTGTACCACACTCTCTTCGGTGATGATGCACTCGCGCACGTTCTGGAGGCTCGGCAGCTCGAACATAATGTCGAGCATCACCTCTTCGAGAATCGCGCGCAGCCCCCGGGCGCCCGTTTTGCGCTCGATAGCCTCGCGCACAATCGCGACCATGGCGTCGTCGTTAAACCGCAGCTTCACATCTTCGAACTCAAACAGCTTCTGGTACTGCTCGACCAGGCTGTTTTTGGGCCGCCACAGAATCTCGACGAGCATATCTTCGCTCAGCTCCTCAAAGGGCACGATCACCGGGAACCGGCCCACAAACTCGGGGATCATCCCGTACTTGACCACATCTTCCGGGCGCACGTGCTTCAGCAGGTCGTTGGTACTCTCCGTCTTCTCGGCAAGATCGGCGCCGAATCCCATCTGATTTTCGCCGATGCGCCGGGCGATAATGTCGGTCAGCCCCTGAAACGACCCGCTGCAGATAAACAGGATATTGGAGGTGTCGACCTGGATGAACTCTTGCTGAGGCCGGTTTCTCGACCCCTCGGGAGTGATCATCACATTGGAGGACTCCACCATCTTCAACAGAGCCTGCTGCACCCCTTCTCCGCCGACATCGCGCGTCGACGACGGGCTGTCGCCGCCGCGGCCCACCTTGTCGATCTCGTCGATACACACGATGCCCCGGCTGGCACGCTCTACGTCGCGATCGGCGGCGATCCACAGGTTCGTGATCACATTTTCGACATCTTCGCCCACATAACCCGCTTCGGTCAGGCTGGTGGCATCACAGATGGTAAACGGCACGTCCAGCTTCCTGGCCAGCGTGCGCGCCATCAATGTCTTGCCGCAGCCTGTGGGCCCGATCAGCAGGATGTTGCCCTTCGTCAGCTCCACACCCTCGTCTTCCTCGGCAAACTCGATCTCCTCGGCGGCGGCCAGCTCCGGGGCTTTGATCCGCTTGTAGTGGTTGTACACCGCCACCGACAGAGTGCGCTTGGCCTGCTGCTGGCCGATGACATGTTCGTCGAGAAACGCCTTGATCTGGCTGGGGCGCATATCGGACAGCTCTTTTTCCTGCCTGGGCTCCCGCTGGCGATCTTCCTCGATGATCTCGCGGCAAAGCGACACGCATTCGTCGCAGATATGCACCTTCGGCCCGGCGATCAATTTCTGCACATCCCGGGCTTCCTTGCCGCAGAAGGAACAACGAACTTTGCTGTCGGAATCGGTCGTCTTCATCGGATGGGTCCCGTCGTCTTTCGTACTCGCTGTAGTTACCTTCGACCTTTGTCTGCACAACAGCCGGCCGATTCAATTTACTCCACCTGCCCCCAATGCTTACCGGACGCACACACTGCAGTGCAACGCATCGGCTTCTGTTTCCCACACCGCTACACACCGACCAGCCGGCGCAATCTTCGGTGTACCACCGGTGTCTGGCGCACCAGCTTCAGCGTCCACTCTGCGTGCCCCCCCGCATATCCGTTGCCGATCAACAGCCGTGCGTCACAGCCCACCCCTTCTGCCCCCAGCGCCGCACGCGCAAAATCGGTGGCCATGTTGAAAAAATAGACCGTCCCTCTCTGGCGCACCGGCAGAATCGCCGACATCTCCGTGCCGGCGACATTGCAGGTGTTTATCACCACATCCACCGGTTGCTGGCCCGTCAGCTCTTCGACCCGACCCAACACCTCGACCGCACGCGTCGCATCCGCCGTCGCCACCGCGTCGAACAACCCGGCGTCGCGAAGCTCGTTGAGACTCTCCTCATCCCGATCCACCCCGAAAATCTCAATGTCATCGCCCCGACACTCCCGCGCCGCCGCCGCGGACAGCATCCCCGACTTCCCGGCGCCGATCACCACCATTCGATCTGCACCTTCTGCCAGCCGTCTCGCCTGCGCCGGCGCCCCACACACGTCCAGCGCTGCCAGCGCGACCCGTTCGTCCAGATCGGCGGGCATCACCACCAGAGGCGAACTGGGCCACAGATAGGCCGTCGCCTCCACATCGACCTGATCGGCATCCAGGTGCACCTTCTCGACACGATCTAACATCAGCGGCGTCAACGTCAGGCTGACCAGCGTCGCCACCCGGTCGCCTTCGCTCACCTCCACCGGCCCCTCATAGCCCGGGCCTACCTGCCGCACCCGCCCCAGCAGCATCCCCCCGGAGCCGGTGACCGGATTCTGCATCTTGCCCCGTTCGCCCACAATCTGCTCGAAACTCGCCGAGTCGATGTTCAGCGTCTCCACATCAATGACGATCTCGTTGTCAAACCCCGGCCCCGAAGCATCCAGACGTTGGGCCGCCTGCGGCAGCGCCCCTTCCGGCTCAACCACCCTGTGCAACCCCAGCTTATGCCCACCTTCCCGCATCATCGAACCTCCACATTCTCACCAATCACCAATCACCAATCACCAATCACCTGCCACCGACCACCCACCACCGACCACCCACCACCCATTAGCCGAGCCCGAGCCGCTGCATCACCATCTGCAGGTCCTTCCAGCTTCGGCGCTTAAACTTCGGTTTGTCCTCGTTTCGAAGCAGATAGGCCGGATGATACGTCGGCATCACCGCAATGCCCTTATGGTCGTGCCACCTGCCTCGAAGCCGCCCCAGCGACTCATCTTTCTGAAGCAACGTATTCGACGCAAATTTGCCGACCGTGACGATGACCTTTGGCTCGACGACTTCGATCTGTTTTTTCAAAAACGGCGAGCACTCCTTGATCTCCAGCGGTGCCGGGTTGCGATTGGCCGGGGGCTGGCATTTCACCACATTGGTGATGTAGACCTCTTCGCGCTTCAACCCCATCGCCTCGATCATCTTCGTGAGAAGCTGGCCCGATTTGCCCACGAAGGGAACCCCCTGCTGGTCCTCATGTCGGCCTGGCCCCTCTCCGATGAACATCAGATCTGCCTGCGGGTCGCCGTCACCGAACACAATGTTGGTTCGCCCTTCAGACAGCGGACAGCGCTGGCAGTCACCCAGATAATTCTGCAGAAACGCCATCTTCTCCGCCGGCGTCTGCGGCGCCTCGGCTGGTTTTTTGTCGCTCTTTGCGTTGTCGGGGCTGCCGGCAGGCTTCCGTGATGTTGCCCGTTTCCCGCCGGTCACTTCGCGAATCGAATCGTGTTGCTTCCAGATCGGCGTGGTGGCTGTAACCTTCGGCGTCTCCGGCTTCTGCTTCGCTTCTTCCTCGTCGCCACCACCGGCACCGGGCCGCCTGAACTGCACCGGTTCGGATTTCGACTTCTCCGGGTTTGGCCCACCGGCCGGCGGCGAACTCTTCTCTGCAGACGGCTGAGACTGTTGCGGTCGCTTCTTCTGCGACGAAGTGGGAGCTGCCGTCGCCTTCTTCTGCTCATCCGCCGGCTCCGATCGAAGCGCATCCAGTTGCGCCTGCTGATGCGCCTTCTTGCGCGCCTCGAACTTCTCGCGCTCCTCTTGGGAAGCGGGCACGTAATGCGTTCTTCCCTCCGCTCGCTGCCAGGCGAAAACCCGGCGCAACTGGCGGGCCAACTGATGTAAATGTGCTCGTTTCGCCATCGCCTCATCCCTTCGCACCCGGGCACAAATATCTGCTCGAAACAGCGTTCCACAGAAGCCCAACGGGAGCAATCACCGTCTCCGCAATCTCATCGTCCAGGTTGACCTTAAGGCCCCTTCGCGGTTTATCCGCCAGGGGAACACGTTTGGGCTGCTACTCCGCACCGTTTCGCCTGCCCTTAAGGCCCCTGCGCGGTTTATCCGCCAGGGGAACAC
>SKMT01000276.1 GCA_007120915.1 Myxococcales bacterium
CTGGCCGAAGATGATGACGATGTTCTCATCGGCCGCGGCGAGGGCGGCATGGGCCTTCGCGGCGACGGTGACTCCGTCGAGTCCTCCCAGGACTCCGGCCGCGTCGGGGGACTGGGCGAAGACGATGAATCCAGCCCCGGCGCCGAAGTACAATCCGGCTCACAGCCCGCCGCGCCCACCACCGAAATTGACGAACCCGACGTCGACGAACACTGCGATAACGAAAACATCGCAGATAGATTCGAGGAACGAACCCCGGCCGTCCAACACTGCTACGAACGTCAGCTTCAGCCCAACCCCGAGTTGCAGGGAGAACTGACCGTCGAGTTTCGCATCGAACCCGACGGATCACCCAACGACGTCGCCATCAATGATTCCACGGTCGACGACGAACAGGTAGAAGGGTGCGTCGAGCGAATCGTGCAACGAATGGCATTTTCTGCCCCCGATGACGACCAGAGCTGCGACGCCGAAGTATCCATGGAGTTCACCTCCCCAATGGCTCAAGAACAGCAAGACGACGAGGACGACTGATGCCAATGCCAAGCAGAGGTCCCGCCTCGACTCTGGTCTGCTGCCTGTTGGCCACACTGCTTCTCGCCTGCAGCTCGGCGCCCGCCGAGCCGGATGACAGCACCGACGAACACACCCAGCACAACGCCACCGCCGCAGATGCCACCGTCGAACAGCCGGACCACTCCGACCAACCTGACAATGCGGATGAAGAGCAACAGGAAGCCTCGAAAGATGCGCACATCGCAGATGTTCTAGAGAGCACCGACCCCGAGAAACTGGTCGCACTGGACGGCGACAACGACGAGACCGAAGACGATACTGAAGAAGTACGCGCCGAAGGCGGGTTGGGACTGGTCGGCACCGATCCACCACCGGATTCACCGGCCACCGGTGCTACCACCGAGATTCATCAACCCCATATCGAGGGCCACTGCGAGGTCGAGGACGTTGAACGTACGTTCGATGCCCGATCAACGGCGGTGCGATACTGTTACGAACACCAGCTTCTCTCCAACCACGAGTTGCAGGGAGAACTCACCGTCGAGTTTCGCATCGAACCCGACGGTACTCCCGGTGACGTCACCATCGATGATTCCACGCTCGACAACGAAGATGCTCAAGAATGCATCCAATCAGCCGTCCAACGGCTGGAATTTACCGCCCCCGATGACGAGCAGAGCTGCCAGGTCGACGTTCCCATGGAGTTCGCCCCTGGACAGACCGAATAGAAATCAGGCCTCCAATGCCGAAAACGACGCTGACACTCCTCTGCCTGCTGCTGACCACCGCCGCCATTGCTTCCTGCAGTTCGGCCCCCGACGAACCCCACGACCCGTCGGCACTCCATGTCGACCGGACAGGATGGGATGAAGACCGCAAGACGCTGGACGACGAGATCTACTCCTTTCTGGCCGGACCAAACCGGCTTGCCGAAGCACTGGCTGTCAGCCCCGATCAGCTTCGCGTCGTCACCGAGAACAAAGCCGACCGTCAGCAAGATCTGGAGCAGCGCCTCGCCCGCCTGGGCATCGCCGAGGCCGAAGACGACGACGGCGACATCGAGGTCACCGCCTGGAGCCTCTACCGCATCGCTCAGACCTACCTGAACTTCGGGTGCGAACTCGCCGGAGTTGAAACTCCCGACGAGATCCCCTCGGAGATGGAACCAGACTTTCTGGCGTCACTCGAAGAACTGGCAGTCCCCCTGCTCGAACAGTCCTTCGATGGCTTCGTGCGCGTTCTGAACTTCGACATCTCTCCCTGGAGCGAAGCCGCCGAGTTTGTCGTCGAAACGATGGAAAGCCAGTCCGATCAAGTCGCCGAACCGCTGGCCCCGACGAGAGCTGTCTGCGAGAAGACCGCCGATTTCTGGCGAAGCGAAACCGGCGACGACGAAGCCCCAGAAGTCGCCGATGGAGACAAGAGCGATGCCCCCGACCAACAGGGCGACAGCATCTTTGTCTACGACGGAGACGGCGACGATCTACTCGACGCCAAACGCTCCATTCAATCCGAAGAAGAAAAAGCGCCGGACGCTGACGCCGACGACGAGGACGAAACCATTCCGAAAGTGGCGACGATCCAGTTCGGTGAACCCGACGTCGAGGGATCCTGCAGCAGCGACGACGTCACACTGGTCTTCGAATCTCGTGACGGAGGTTTCGAAAACTGCTACGAACGTGAGGTTCAACAAAACCCGGAACTAAGCGGAACGCTGACCGTGGACTGGCAGATCGAACCGGGCGGGGCCATCAGCAACATCGACATCGCGGAGTCCTCCATAGACCATGAGGACCTGGAACAATGCGTCGCCCAGATCACGCGACGAATGCGATTTTCGGCCCCCGAAGACGATGAACCCTGTCAGGCGCAGATCACAATGGAGTTTTCCGACGAAGTGGAGAACGACGAGGACTGACGGGCATTCTGTACATTGAGCTGCTCGCGGCCTGTGTGACCATGAAGAGGGCTGATAACTCATGAGGTCCATATCAACATCAGGTATCTGGTCAGTCCCCGGCGTAGTCTTGCTGATCTCCTGTTCACTGATCGGCTGTACCGCAACACCAGGCGAAATGGATGAATCCGTCGGGCTCGAGGTCGATCGCAGCGCCTGGAGCGAAGACCGACAGGTTCTCGATGAAAAAGTCGAGCAGTTTCTCGACCGGCCCAACAAGATGAATGAGGCTATCAACGAAGGGGGGCCGCGGCAGTTGGGAATACAAGCCGACGAGAAAGCCGAGGCATTAAAGGGCCTGGAACAGAAAATCGAAGATCACATCGAGATACAGGGGGACGCCGCCCCGGACGACTCGGAGTTACCGGCCTGGGGACAGTTTCGTATCGGCCAACTCTATCTGAATTTCGCATGCCAAATCAGCGGAGTCGAACCACCTCTAAACATTCCGAAGGACACGGTACAGGAGTACCAGATAGCGTTGGCCGATTTGTCGATACCGCTTCTCGAACAGACAGAAAGTCTGCTGCAGCGCGTCAGAACGTATGACGAATCCCCCTGGAGCCAGGCAGCGAACTCATTGAAAGAGTCGCTGGCACCGGCACTAGAACTGGAGCGATCAACGGAGAATCCGACGAACGAGCCGTCCCCCGGAGACCGTTACAACACACTTCGGGATGCCTGCGACGATACCGCCGATTACTGGTAAACAACCCTCACCTGGCGGACCTGCTTCTGAGCGGGCTGAGCCATCAGATCCAACGCAAACCAACGGAAACCAGCGGAGCCCCCCATGACCGACGACGCCATCGAGCCTGACCTTCCGACGGACGCCACCGCCAATGAACCCGTCGGCACCGACGGCGTCGTCGATGATCCGCAGGCCGAACCCGAGCAGACCTCTCCTCCCGACGCCGATCCCCCCGGCATCGATGACTTTCTGGACAACTCCCGGCGACTGCTCCGGCGCAGCGACGAAGTGCTGCCCTTCGTCTGGATCGCCATCGTCATGGTGCTGATGGTGCCCTCGATGACCAAAATCATGCAGGGCTACGATCCGATGCAGACTCTGCAACTCGAGATCGACGTCTGGCTGCTTGCTACGGAGATGTTGGCCCACCTCGGCGCTGTGGTACTTCTCACACTGTCGATGCCACTGGCGCGGGCGTATCTGCTCGAAGATGAGGGCCCCCAGACCATCGGCGGCGGGCTGGAGATGATGGCCCGCTACTTCCCGGCCGCCCTGGCGCTGTCGGCGTTGTACTACATGATTGTCTTCGCCGGATTGCTGATGTGCATCATCCCCGGTCTGCTCGCCGCCGCTCTTCTTCTTCCGGCGCTGTACATGGGAGCGGTCCGCGACGAATCGGTGCTGCGAGCGTTCCTGAAAGCTCCCGGCCAACTCGGCGATCACTCCCGGTTGTTCGCCCCCGTCTATGTCGGATTCATCGCCGTGCTCTTCGGCGTATCCCTGGCGCTGGGTACAGCCATCCAGACCGCCGGAGGGGTCGACGAAATCCTCGCCCACGGTCTGGTTGCAATCCTCGGGTTCAGCCTGGCGTTCATCGCCGTAACCGCTGTGGCCTATCTGCTGTACATCGGGCTTCTTGCGGTGTTCGTGACCATCGAAGCCTACGATACGGGCGCCGAGATTCGCTGATCCTGGTCGACCGACACGGGCACCTCCGCTTCGTGTACCGACATATCGTCGAAGTCGAAGACCACCTCTTCGTCGTCGGGCTCGCGCACCAACCGCTCGAGTTGGCCCGCCACCTCCAGCATGCGCTGGGCCATCATCTCCAGCCGTTGGCGGGCAGCATCGCGCTCTTCGAGCCGGGCACGCAGCTCGGCTTTTTCGTCGACCAGCCGCTCGATGACCTCCGGGTCCTCCTCGGCGCCGATGAGCTCATCGAGCCGCCGAGTGCGCGCCGCCAGTTGTACCGGCCGACCTGCCGTCAGCCGGCGCTCCAGATCGATGATCCTGCGGGCCAGGCCGGTGATTTTTTCGACCATCGGCTCCACGGACTCACCGTCGGGAAGCCGCCCCGTGGTGTAGGGATCATGCAGATGCATCAACATGTTCAACGCCCGCCGATACGACGCCGCAACCTGGGGTGAACCGATCTGGTCGAACACCTCGATATGCTCGGCATTGACCACCCATTCGTCGCCGTCCTCGCGGGCCTTCGAAAAGTCGAGCATCGGCACCGGGGACGCCCGAAACAATTCTCCGCGGCTACCCCAGACCGCCCCGATGAGAAAACCACCGAGTAACCACATCGCCAACGCCCCGACCAACCACGACGTTGCCACGGAGTAGCCTGCCGCCGGGTCCGCAACGTCAACCCAGGCGGGGATGGCGACAAACATCAGCAGCAGCCCAACCACCACCGCCGTCCGGGCTGCAACGCTGATCCAGCGGCGTCTTCCGGCGTTGGGATGACGACTTCGTCGCATCAGTCGCACGTCGCCTCCGCGCTGTTCGAGCTCTTCGGCGATCATCTCCGCACCTTCCTGCGTCAGCCCCCCGGCGACCTGCCGTTCACTCATGCCCTCCACGTCAAGAACGGCCTCGGTGACCTCCACCTGTTTGCCGTACATCCCGATGTTGCCCGAAAATACCGTGTTGCGAGGCGTAATCAGCGATGCCAGTGATTTCCTGGCGCCCCCGGCCGTCAACCCCGCCCCGGTGGCATACTCCGAATAGTCGTCGACCACACTTCGAATCGCTTTAATCTGTGCGTCTAGATCGACGTGATGATGCCCTCGGGCGTCGGCGGTAACCACCATCCACTCATGCGTCGCATCCGGTGCCACGCACAGCCAGTCGCGCCATTCAACGCGCTGAACTAGCCGCGCCCAGTACGGATGATCCTCCACCGGTTCGACGGGCTCTTCTTTTTCGCATAGCACTGCCGCCATCCGCGCGACATCGTCGAAACGCCGCTGTGGATTCTTCGCCAACGCCCGCTCGATGACCCCACGGGTGCGCCCGGAGACACCGTCGGCGAAAAAGTCGATGTCCGGAATCGGCGCCTCCCGGTGCATTCGCATCACCGCAGCCGCCGACTCCGCCCGATAGGGAACGTGCCCACACAGCATCTCGAACAACATCACCCCCGCTGCATAGATGTCGCTTCGCGCATCCACGGCGTAGCCCTGAGCCCGCTCCGGAGCCATATATTCGACCGTTCCCAACTGCCCCGCCTCCTCGGCTTC
>SKMT01000021.1 GCA_007120915.1 Myxococcales bacterium
GCGCCGAGAGCTTCGACGGCAGGTCCCCAGTCGGCGATGACGTCGTGATCGGAGCTGACGATGACGTCGACGCCTTCGGTCAGGAAGCTGAGTACCCGGTCTTTTTTCGGCGTCATGCTGTCGAGAGAGGCGATGGTGTGCACGTGGAAGTCTCCCGACAGCGCACCGGAGGTGTCGACGACCCGGGCGATCTCGGCGTCGACGGTTTCGGTCTCTCCTGCGGTCAGTTCAACGTCGTGGCCGCCGGCGTCGAGCGCGTCCTGAGGCCAGACCGACCACTCCATCCCGCGGCTGACCACCACCTGGTAGTTCCCCTCGGCGACTGGGATGTCGACGGTGCCGTCGACGCCGGCCCAGCCGATGGCAGCAAACTCGTCGTTGAGCCCGTCGGTGGTCACATCCTGGGTGTTGGAGGTGGGCTTGTCGGGGCAGTCGTCCTCGCAGATCAGGGTGACCCGCGCCGGGGTGGGCTCACCGTTGGGCGTTTCGACGTTGACCGACAGAACGGCCAGCGGCTCGGTGGTCAGGTCGTCGGCGGTGGTGGTGTCGCCGGCGGTTACCGCCGCGTCGGGCCGTTGTGCGGTCAAGACTCGGTCGTCGCGCGCCTCCATCTCGTAGTCGCCTTCGGGAACGCGGATCTCGTAGCGGCCCTCATCATCGGTGATGGCCTGGTTCATGGTGCGGCTGTCGTCGTCGATGGCCGACACCGGAATCGCTTCGATGGGCTCGCCGTCATCGTCGACCACTGTTCCCTCGATGGTGCCGGTGGTCACTTCGAGTTGTTCGTAGATGGGGTCGACCACGGAGGCGGCGGAGCCGTCGCCGGCGTAGGTGAAGTGCTCGACGGTGTCGCTGTCGCCGGGTTCGAGGCTGATGGTGCCGTCCAGGTCCGGCAAATCGTCGCGAGAGGTCATCAGAACGCTGAGGATGTCCGTCTCACCCAGCACCGTGGCCACCACGTTGAACACCGTCAGGTAGGCGCCGGCGATGGGAAGATCGGCCTCCAGGTTGTCGTCCGGTTCGGGCATGTAGGCCACGGAGCTGTCGTCAGAAACCAGTGCCAGAAAGGGCAGCACGTCCGGGTCGGGGTCGGCGAGCCCGGCGCGCTCGAATCCGAACCCGCCCATCTCGTTAAGAGGGTTGAAGTGGGTGCCGTCGGCGCCGTTGACCATCAGTTGGCTCACAATCAGGTCGAGCTGGTCGTCGCCGTCGTTTTGCATCGCCGTGACAGTGCGCACACCGCGGTCGCCGGGCCGGAGGATGTGGTACTGGGTGATGGTCATCTCCAGAAGGTCGTCGGGCGGCAACTCCAGCAGGGTGGCGACGGCGGAGCTGATCTCGGAGGCCATGCTTCGGATGTTCAGATAGTCCAGAATTTCGGTGGTTCCCGTCACCGCCAGCACGGCGGCGTCGGGGTGGTCGATGATCTCGTAGGTCTCGCCGCGGAAGGTCTGGTCGACGTTCAGAAACAGACAGATCTCGCCGAGGATGTCTCCTCCGGCGCCCTGGCTGCGTGACTCGGCATCGATGACGTTGCCGCCCCAGGGGCAGACCCCAAGGTTGCGCTCATCTTGCTGGACGACGAATCGCACCTCGTCGTTTTCGAGCACGTAATCGCCGACGCGGCCGGTGGCGCCGGGCCCCTCGATTAGCTCGTCGGCGTCGGTGGACTCGAAGACCGATGCGGTGCCATCGGGGTCGGGAGCGCCTTCGACGTAGCGGTCCAGATCGATGGGGACCCGGTCCTCCGAGACCTCGTCGACATCTTCATCGACGTCTTCGACGCCGGCGTCTGGCTCGTCGGCGTCGTCATCATCGGAGCAGCCCACGGCGACGAACAACAGAACAGTGGCGATCGCCAGTAGTCGAAGTGGTGGGGCGGGGTACACAGCGGAAGCGGTTTTCATGACGGCTCCACAGGGGGCAGTGACAGACTGGAACGTCTTGTCTTCGACGGTACGCGGTCGCGCCTGGGGATTCAATGGGCGAGCCCGTTGTCATCTCCCCGGCGTTTTGACCCCTGACAGAGCCGCGTGATAGCGTGGCGGGCATGGCACCAAGGCCAACGGGGGAAAACTCCCGCTCCCCTCACGGGGAGATTCGACAATTGGCCGGCCTGGTAATTGATGATGACAGGAGGAGATGATGTTGAAGAACCGATGGGTGATTCTGACAGCGATCTTGTCGTTGACCGTCGTAATGGGCTGCGATGAGGAGGACGTGGAAGGTGAACCCGAGCAGACAGAAGAGGTCGCCGAAGCGCAGCCCGACCAGGCTGACGAAGAGCAAGAAGAAGCTGACGAGGAAGAACCCGACGACTTTTTTGCCGACGTCGACAGCGACGTTGGACTCTTCGCCCGTGCCGTAGACCCGGAGCCCGGCGCCGGCGCTGCAGTGCACCACGGCGGAGATTTCGCCACCGAATTCTGCTACGAAGACGATGGATGCGAGGTCGTCAGTGATTCGAGCATGCAGATGCTTGGCACCGTCGAAGAGAGCCTGATGTACGGTTCGGACCCGGATCGGACGCTCGTCGGGATGAAGGTGGAGGTCGAGGTGCCGCGAGGCTCTCGCGCTCCGGTACAACTACTTGTGTATGAAGGAACCCACGACCCCGATGCGGGCATGGGTGACGAGGCTTTTGAAACCGGAGAGGTGCTCAAGGAGACGGAGACCTACACCGAGGACAACGTCATTACCTTCGAGCTAGGGAACACCAACTAGACGTGTGATGCCCCGGCGGCGGGTCGGGGCTGTGCCCGCCGCCGGCAGAGGCATGAAAGGGACTTGAACAGGGGATGCAACGATGGCGAAGCGCCAACAGATGTACTGTCCCACCTGTGGACAGCACCGAATGGTCGAAAAAGAGTCGCTCGACGGGGCGATCCACGTCGTACATGCGCTGATTTCTCTGTTTAGCTGCGGGCTGTGGCTTCTGGTGTGGCTGTTCCACGCCATGAGCGCCTCCGGCCCCTGGCGCTGCACCAGTTGCGGCGCCGATGTGCGCCGCCAGCAGGACCAGATGCGCCTGGAGCACAAGCGCCAACAGCAACAAATGGGCAACCCCCAGGGGCACATTCGTAAAAAGGAGAGGCGGCATTGAAGGGGGCACTTTTCGCTCAATGCATTCACGTTGATTGTTGGGCGAACGCAGAAAACCTACTGCCGATAGCCGGGAGGCTATCGTGCCCGAAAACGACAAAACCCTCGAAACCGCGGGGGTTTCGAGGGCTTTTGAAGTGGAGCCGATCGGGATTGAACCGACAACCTCGTGACTGCCAGTCACGCGCTCTCCCAGTTGAGCTACGGCCCCATATGTCTGCCAGCGTCGCCGCCAGCGGAGGGCATATATAGGCACCTGATGGGGGGCTGTCAACGGGCGTTAGCGAAGGTTGTCGCGTACGGCCTCAAACAGCGGTTCGTCCGGGTGCTGATCGACTAACTGGTCGAAGCGCTGGAGTATTTCGTCATCGTCGTCAAGCGTGGAGGCGTCGATGCGGGCTTCGGCCAGTGGTGCCGGGTATTCGGAGGGCAGATAGGGCAGCGCGTCCTGGAGAAACTGATGGCGCTGCTCGGGGCTGAAGGCGTTCGGATCTTCGATGCGCCAGCGGAAAAACACCTCCAGCTCGGTGGGGCTGAGCATCATGTGGAGGGGATATTTGTCGCCGATCATGTAGTGCACCCAGCGGTAGCGTTGGAACACATCGATCAGCGCCATGGCGTCGGGGTGGGTGAATTCGGCGTTTTCGTCGATGATATTGCGGTTGACCAGAAGTGGCAGCAGATCGCCGCAGTAGCGCCGGTATGCCTCAAATTGCTCGTCAGGCGGCGCATCGATGGCCTCGGCGAGTTCGAGTTCGCCGGCGCGGATGGCGCCGAGGAGTTCGTCGAGGCCGAGTTGACAGTTCTCGAAGAGGGGATCGGCGGCGACCTGGAAGCCCTTGGGGCCGGTGGCGACGACGACGTCGTTGGCGCGGTAGCCCAGCTTTTCGAGCAGTTGGATGCCCGTGCGCTCCACTTCGCGGACGTCATCGCCGAACTGGGCCTTGTTCATGTCGATGGCGGTGTCGAAGAGTTTGTCCAACTCTTCATCGAGCAACTCCAGATTGGTGTCGCCGGCGAAGTTGCGGCGTGCGTCTGCCAGCTCATCGGCATCGATTTCGAGTTCCGGGAACTCGGCGCCGGCGCGGATGTGCTCGCGTTCGTGGTCGTCGAAGCCCAGGTAGGTCATCGGGTCGGTGAGCATGAGAGCGCCGACAACGATCACTGCGCCGGTCAAGATGCCGCCGAGCAATACGGCCTTAGCAACCGGCGCCGGTCTGTAATCAGTGTGGGTGGTCATGGTGAATCCGTTCGGGAAAAATTAGCTTCCATGACCATGGTAGTGGTTCGCCGTAGAGAACGAAATTGCTTTCGGGGGCTTGGGGTCGTGAGGTCGTGGGTCCTGGGGAATGCGGTGCCGGAATTGGAGAGGTGTGTGTTGGCGTTGAACTTTCGTTATGGTTGGCGACGTTCTGCCGGTGGCCCCGGCAACTATTCAATGTGAGAAGTCGAAATAAGAGATTCGCGCGTGGGCGAGAATTCAGACAGCGACAAGCAGGGCGGGGCTGCGTCAACGGAGGATCTCTTCGTGTCCAACAGGGGGAAGAAGAAGTGGTCCTTTGGTCACTGGATTGTCTTCTCGCTGGTCGGTCACGCCGTGATCCTGGCGGTGATCGCGCTGGTGTCTCCGCACATCGACGTCGATCTGCTGCCGGAGGAGCCGGCGATGGCCGTTCAGGTCGATCGCGATCCACCGGAACCGCCGGAGTTTTCACCGATTGAGCAGGAGGAAGAGGAAGAAGAGGAGGAAGAGGAGCCGGAGGAAGAACCGGAGCCCGAACCAGAACCGGAGCCCGAACCGGAGCCCGAACCAGAACCGGAGCCGGAACCTGAACCGGAGCCGGAGCCCGAGGAGCAAGAAGAAGAGGAGGAGCCACAAGAGGAAGAGCCGCGGCGCATCGACATGATCGCCATGGAGTCTGAAGAAGGCGATGTACGTCGTGCCGAGCGCACACCTCAGGAGACGCAGGGCCAGATTACCACCCGGGAGGATGCAGAAGGCGATGGCACCGGAACGGGAACCGGAAACGGCAACGGCGGTGGTGGCTGCCCGCCGACGGACGCGCAGCCCGCCGAGCAGCAGCGCGCCGAATTTACGGAGCGCGCCCGCCGTCGGGGGACCGAAGGGCGAGTGGTGGCGGTGGTCGACGTCAACGAAGAGGGGCAGGTGGTGGATGTGGAAATCCTCGAAGACCCGGGCGACGGGCTCGGCGCGGCGGCCCGCGAGGCGTTTATGCAGTGGCGCTTCGAGCCGGCGACCGAGGACTGTGAACCGGTGGCCAGCCGGGAGCGGGTTACCCACGAGTTTGCACTGGACTAATCGAACGAAAAATTCGCTGAACATCATCTCTTCGCCGATCGCGGCGATCACCAGTGATTTCGCCGCCGGTGTCGATACAGATGTGCAGTACTGAACAAAGTTGCAATTATTCTTGCGCCGTGACGGTCGGTCGTGTAATTTTGTTCAGTACCTCGCGCAACGGGCTAATCCACGGATGGAGCGGCAACGATGAAACGACACAACGACGAAGTGGCAACAGGGGCGGTGACGAGACAGCAGTTGTCCGAAGAGATCCGGCATCGCC
>SKMT01000001.1 GCA_007120915.1 Myxococcales bacterium
GCATCGATGACCTGGTCGAAAGCATGCGCATGGTCACCCCGGCGGGCGTCATCGAATCGGGCCAGGTACCTTCCACCGGCGCCGGCGTCGACCCCAACGCCCTCATCCTCGGCAGCGAGGGTGCGCTGGGCATCATCACCGCGGCGCTGATGAAGGTGCGCCCCCGCCCGGTACACCGCGCCAAGGCGACGGTTCTGTTCGATGAACTCGAACACGCCGTCGACGCCTGCCGCCAGATCGCCCAGGCATATCTGCACCCGTCGAACTGCCGGCTACTCGACTCCCGCGAGGCGATGTTCAACGGCGTCGTCACCGACCCCGCCCACGTCCTTCTGCTCGGCTTTGAGTCCGCTGACAACCCCGTAGACACCCTGCTGAAGCAGGCGCTGGACATCGCCACCGCCGCCGGCGGCGAATGCCCGAAAGGCCCGAAAATCCGCGACGACTCCGGCGACGACGAATCCGCCGAAGACAAGGCCGGCCGCTGGCGCCAGGCATTCTTCGAAGCGCCCTACCTTCAGTCCCGACTGCTCAGCGTCGGCATCGTCGCCGACACCTTCGAAACCGCCATCCGCTGGTCCCGATTTGCCGACTTCCACGCCGATCTAAAACGCACGCTCATCGAGGCGATGGACGCTTTCGGCGGCGGCCAACTGACCCTTCGCTTCACCCACGTCTACCCCGACGGGCCCGCCCCCTACTACACCTTCGTGTTCGCCCCCGACCACGACGTAACACTCGACGCCTGGCACACCGTACGCCACGCCGCCGCCGACACCATCAGACGCCACGGCGCCACCATCACCCACCACCACGCCGTCGGCAGGCTCCACGAACCCTGGTACCGCCGCGAGATGTCCCCGGCCTTCATCGACGCGCTGCGCGGGGCCAAATCCCGGCTCGATCCACAGGGGGTGCTCAACCCCGGGGTGCTCGGGCTGTAATACCCCGCGACCATTTCGGGTTTCACCACCGTCGTCCTCCACGACCATTTCGGGTTTCACCACCGTCGTCCCGATGGGCCAAAGGCGCCATCGCTGTTCGTGTCGGGCGCTAAACTGCGCGCCCGAAGATGCTCGGGTGCCACGGTCGCATCGCATGCCGGTGCCCGATCATTAGGTGTTGATATCGACATCACAGCCAATTGTACCCGGTAAAGGCAACCCTGCGCGGAGTGATCCTGCAACCTCCGTGCTCATTCCACCGCCATCTATTGGTGACGCCTCCGGCTGAACTGCGCCTTCGGCTAGCTAAGATTTGTGGGGAGCTTCGACTCACCGTTCCTGGCACGCGACCACGCCACTACGCTTCTACGCCATCACGCCACCCATCGCACCGAAACCACCCCAGACCAGATCTTTTCCTGTTTTCCTTTGCGCACTTTGCGTCTCTGCGGTTCCCATCCACTGCGTCTCTGCGGTTCCCATCCGCTGCGTCTCTGCGGTTTCCCACGTTTGCAACGTGGGGGGTGGTGGCATACGATGGGCCGGGAATGATTGGGCCGTCCCTTCCCTTCTTGAATTGCCGACGCTATACCGTCGTAGACACAACGGTTTTTTAAACCACCACGATCCGATGAACGAACGCGAACATGCCGTCCTCTCCCTCTTTTACGAAGAGGGCCACGAGGAGATCACACCGTCACTTCTGGCGTATCGGATGCGCATGAGCACCGATGACGCCACGAAGCTGCTCGATGGTATGGTCAAAAAGGATCTGCTGAACCTGCATGTCGACGACGAAGGGCACATCAGCTACCAGCTCACCCCGTCGGAACGCCACCGCATCGCAAGCAGGCCGAAACAAAGCGATCCCTACGACCAGCAACCCCCGCCGCGCAACGAAGCTCGCGACAGCGGTGAGCCGTCAGCGTTTTACCCCGCATCTGCCCCGGGTGATGGCACCGACGCGTACGCCGGTCAGCCGCACCAACCCAGGCCCCCTCACCAGTCCGCCCAACACGCCCCGTCCGGACAACCGGGGCGCCCCCAGGGCCAGTCGCGGCAACACTACCGCGACGCCACCACATCCCGTTCCCGAAGCACCGACGGCACCGATGGTTCCGTAGGTCCGGGCTCGCCGGTCACCGGTAGCGTCTCCCATGACGAACCGCCTCCCGGCCACTCCGGCTGGTATCAGGACGACCCCCAGCCCCGGCAGCACCACGCTCCCCCCCCACGGCAGCGTTCCCCCCAGCACATGCCACCGACCGGCGGGGGCCAACCGCGGCGCAGGGACACACGACAACGCAATCCCTCCGCCGAACAGTTTCAGCAGCAACTGCAGCGGGAGTTGTACGAAAACCCCCGTAATCTCCCGGCCCGTTCCCAGGAGCAACACCCCTCACAACAGCACATCGGGCCTCGACGCGAACGCATCCCCATTCTCGCCGGCGCACTCAGCCTCCTGATTCCGGGGCTGGGTCAGTTCTACAACGGCGAAATCTCCAAAGGGGTGATGCTGCTGTTCAGCTACGTCTTTCTGATCATGTTCTGGCTGTTCTGGATTGTGCATATCTGGTCGATCATCGACGCCTACATGGTCGCCGAACAGTCCAACCAGCGCGCGCTTACCGACGACAACGACCCACCGCAGCGCCCGCTTCTTACCGAACACCCGCACCACAACTCCAACCCCAATTCCACGGCCGCGTAGCCTCGTTCTTACCTGCGGCCCTTCTTGATGCGGACCCGGCTGGAATGTCTCGTTTCTACCGATCCATCCGACGCGTTCTCCGATACGCCGTCGGTATCTATTTCCACGACATCCAGGCCAGCGGCACCGAGCACATCCCCGAAGAGGGACCGCTGATCTTTGCGGCCAACCACCCCGCCTCCATCATGGACACCGTGCTGCTGGGCACTCAGACCGAGCGCCAGATCCAGTACATGGCCCGAAGCGGCTTATTTCGAAACCCGGCGGTCAAATTGCTGTTCAACAACGTCGGGGTCATCCCCATCTTCCGCGCCGAAGACAGCGACGGCGAACAGGTCAAGAAAAACAGTTCCAGCTTTCGACGAGCCTACGAAACCCTGGAAGACGGCGGATGTATCGGCATCTTCCCCGAGGGGAAAAACTCACCGTCTCGCAAGATCGGAAAGCTCAAAACCGGCACCGCCCGCATCGCTCTGGAGACCGAAGAGCGCAATGACTTTTCGCTGGGCGTAAAGATCCAGCCCGTGGGGTTGAATTTCGATGACCGGGAGCGGTTTCTCTCCAGCGTACTCATTCGCTTCGGCGAGCCCATCGACGTGCGCGAATACGCCGAAGCCTACTGCAATAACCAGTACGACTGCGTACGGCAGTTAACCGATCGCATCGAGGGCGACCTCCGGGATCTGATCACCCATATCGAGGACGACCGCCACCACCAACTGGTGCTCGACCTGCACCACCTCTACGGTCACGAGATGCGCAATGAGCTGATCGGTCAGTTTCGAGACACCGGTGAGATGCGCTCTCTTCGACACCGGCTTCTCGACCGCGCCCGCTCCACCGACGAACCGCGGCGAAACCTCAAAAAACATTTCGACATCGAGCAGTTCATCGCCGACACCGTCGAGCACGCCCAGCAACACAGCCCCGGCGATCTGGAGCGGCTTCGCCTCGACATCCGCCGCTACCGCGACCACCTCCGCCAGGTGCGGCTTCGCATGGAGATGCTCCAGCAGGGGTTCGAGCCATCGGGCCGCCACATCGAGGCGATCAAGATGACCTCTTACGCCGTTTTGACCGGCCCCATTGCCGCCTGGGGATTTATCAACAACGCCATTCCCTATCTGCTCACCCGGCTGACCGTGAGCAAACAGACCGACGAGGCGAAGGTCGCCTTCGCCGCCTTCGCCTCCGGGCTGGTGGCCTTTCCCCTGTTTTACTCCGTTCAGAGCTGGGCGCTGTGGACCTGGACCGACCAGTCGCTGGTGATGATGCTGGTGTATCTGTTTTCACTGCCCATCGCCGGGTTCTTCTTTCTTCGCTGGTGGCGTCAGATTCTTCACTACCGCGACCGCATCCTGTCGCGAACACTCTTTCGCACCAAACAGAGCCTGCTTGACCATCTGGAGCGCGAGCGCCGCCGCATCGCCGCATCCTTCGAACGAATGAAGCAGGATTATCTCGACGATCAGACCGTTAGTATCAAGGACTACCGAGACAACCCCGAAACTACCTCTACTATCGAAGCCGAGAGCGCCTCATGAGCAACACCTCCGGTCGTGACCACGCCCTTCGAACCATGGGAACGGAGGGCAACTTCCGCATCATCATCGCCTCCACCGCCGACACAGCCCGGGAAGTACTGGCCGCCCAGAACCCGGCGGACCACTCCCGAGGGCTGCTCGCCGATGTGATCACCGCCTCGTTGTTATTGCGGCTGACCATGTCGCCGGACTACCGGCTCCAGACCATTCTGCAGGATCAGTCCGCCGGCCGACTCGTCGGCGACAGCCACCCCGACGGCACCACCCGCGGGCTGGTACAGCAGTTCGGCGCCGAACCGGTCTCCGTCGGCGACACCACCCAACTGAGCGTTCACCGCACCATGTTCGGCGGAGATACCCACCAGGGTGTGGTGCGCACCAGCGACGGCCAGACCCTCGCTGACGCCGTCACCGGCTATCTGCACCGCTCCGAACAGATCACCTCCGTGGTGCGGCTGGGCCATCGATTCGACGGCGACGAACTGGCCTTCGCCGGCGGCTACATCGTCCAGCACGTCCCCGGCGACGACTCCGCCGACCAGTCTGCACTGGCGCTGATGACCGCCCGGCTCGAAAACCTCCCCGCCGTCCCGCGGCTGTTCGACAACTGCGACGGCGACACCGCCGACGTCGCCGACATGCTCTATGGCCCCCTGGAGTTCGAAAAACTGGCCACCAACGACTTCCACCCCGGCTGCATCTGCAGCCCCGAGCGCGTCATGCGCGCACTGGGCACTCTCTCGGAGGACGATCGCGCCGAACTTGCCGCCTCCGACGAACACCTGGAAGTCGACTGCGACTACTGCGCCACCACCCACCGCATCGACCCCGCCGAACTCTAATCATCCTCCCCCGACGGCTTCCGGCCTAATCATCCTCCCCCGACGGCTTCCGGCGGGGGAGGTGGCCCGGAGGCGAAGCCGAAGGGTCGGAGGGGGCTGCCGCAGACCTCAGTCGTCCATCCACCTCTCCGACGCCTCCTCTCGCCCACCGCGCCGAAGCGTAATCACCGTGATCTCCGACGGCGCCGCCAACCGCACCGGCGGACCCCAGTAGCCGGCCCCGCGGCTGACATAAATCCAGGTGTCGTCGCGCCGGCCAAGCCCGGCCGGAAAGTCGTGCACCATCCCGGCGATGTAGTTCCAGGGCCAGAACTGCCCGCCGTGGGTGTGGCCCGACAACTGCAGATCGTAGCCCACCCCTGCCGCATCCTCGATGCTCGTGGGCCGGTGCGCCAGAAGCACGCTAACGTCGTGTGGTGGTGCCCCTTCGATCGCCTTGCGCGGGTCCGAGGCGTGGTCGTCGATATGCTGTCCCGCCTTGTAGTCCGTACAACCGGCCACCAACAGCCGCGCCCCGCCCTCTTCGAGCACCACGTGGTCGTTGACCAGCACCTCCAGCCCCGCCGCATCCAGCGCTTCGCACCAGTCGCGCCCATTCCAGTAGTACTCGTGATTCCCCGTCACGTAGTGGGTGCCATGGGGC
>SKMT01000154.1 GCA_007120915.1 Myxococcales bacterium
TCAGCCGGAGCTCGCCTTCGGGGCCATCGCCTCCGGCGAAGTGCGCATCCTCAACGACGACGTCGTCAACGCCGCCGGCATCGACGGCGAGACCATCGCCCGCGTCACCGCCGAGCAGCGCCGCGAATTACAGCGGCGCGAAGCCTACTATCGCCGCGGCCGCAACCCTGTACCCCTCGAAGATCGTTGCGTGCTGCTGGTCGATGATGGCATCGCCACCGGCGCCAGCATGTTGGCCGCCATCGAGGGGCTGCGCCATCAACATCCTCAGCGCATCGTCGGCGCCATTCCCGTCGCCCCTCCCCGTTCCTGCAAAAAGATCGCCCGAAAAGTCGACGATATGGTCTGTCTGCGAACCCCCGATCCCTTCGGAGGCGTCGGCGCCTGGTACCGCGACTTCGGCCAGACCACCGACGACGAAGTACGACAGCTCCTCGACATCGCCCAAAACCAAGCCCCCACCACCTAACACCCACCACCCAGCACCCAGATCCCAGCACCCAGATCCTAGCACCCAGATCCTAGCGCCCAGATCCTAGCGCCCAGCGCCCAGAGCCTAGCGCCAAGAGCCCAGTGTCCACCACCTACCCCTCGTGCATCAACGACCGGATCATCTGCGTGACCGTCCAGTCGATCTCGTAGTAGTAATCCACGACGTCATCGTCGCGATTCGATGGAAGAATCAGCTCGTTGGACGCCCCCTGAGTGCCCAGAAAGGGGTACCAGACAAACCGCAGATGGTCCGTGACCACCAGAACACCCTCCTCAAGGCTGATCTCGTCGAGCCCAAACGCCTCCTGGAGCCGTTCTGGCTTTCGCGACTCACCGGGTCCCACCGCCAGCACATGGCCCTTGTCCTTGCCTTCCCGCAGGATCACCAGATCCGTAAAATCACTGTTCGGTGACCGATCTTCGACGTGGACGTCCTCATCGAAGGGAAGACACGCTTCGACGAATTCCATCAGCGGCCCGCGCAACTGTTCGGCGCTGCCCTCTCTGCCCCCGGCCTCTTCGACAGCCTGCAAATAGGGCTCGAGCATCCGGCGTTTCGCCTTCTGGTTTTCCGCACGCTGGCGGGCCCGCTCTTCGTCGCCCCATTCCACCGACTCCACCACCTCGATGGCCACCCGCCGGTGCAGCTCTTCCGGCTCTTGCTGCCCGTCCGGCTCCTGGCGCTTGAACCACCAGTAGCCGTCGTCGCGATGGGTTAGAGCCACCCGTTGCTCTTCGCTCTTGCCGATGTAAAAGGTATCTCCCTCCACCTCGGCGATAAGCTGTTCGAAGGTCCGGTCGTCGGGGTCAATCACGTAGGGCTGAAGCACCGGATCGAGCGCCTCGTACAGCGTTTCAGCGCTGTCGTGGTCGTTGAGAGCATCTGTGAGCTCCTCGACCAATTCCCCGGCGATTTTCTGAACGTCGATGAACCACTGTTCCGGGTCCATCTCGAAGATAAACGGCAACTGGGACATAACGGCATCCGCTGTTGAACAGACCGAAGTTTGATTTCCTGCCCCGACCCAATCCATCTTCAGGCTACTCGCACCGGCGCGATTTTGAAAGCGACGTGAATTTTCGGCGCTGAGTCGCTATGATGCGTCGCTGATCGACCAACTGGAATCTTACCGGTCGGGCCATCGCCTCGGCCGCAGTAAATGTGACGCCTGAAAACCTCTGTTTTTGACGAGAATCAAAGATGCCGAAATCTTTCGCTTTCCGCCACCTCGCGTCTCTGCTGTGCATGGCCCTGATTGTACTCGCCTCCACCGGGTGCAGTGACGAAGTCGCCGGTGACGACTGTGCCGACGATGAACAATACAACCCCGCCGCCGAGAGCTGCGTTCCCATCGAGGACAACCGCACCCTCAATAACGACCCGAATGACCAGAACAACCAGTCCAACCAGAACAACCAGTCCAACCAGAACAACGACGACAACCCCTGCGCAAACCAGTCGCCCACCCGCCTCAGCGGCACAGTGACAATCCCTTCTGGCGAGCTGCCGCTGCCGGACGTCGCGGTATACGTCCCCTACGGCGACACCGTCGAAGATATCGAAACCGGCGCTTCCTGTGTGCGCTGCGAAGACGAGTTGTCCGCCCAGGCGATGGCCGAAACCACCACCGACGTCCATGGCCAGTTTGTGCTGGAAGATGTTCCCGCCGCCGATGAGGTGCCCCTGATTGTGGAAACCGGCAAGTGGCGCCGCCAGGCCACCGTCACGGATGTCCAGCTTTGTGAAGACAACACGGTGGATGAAGAGAAGACCAGACTTCCCCGCAACACCGACGAAGGCGACCTGCCTCAGATCGCGGTGACTACCGGAAGCTGGGATGCCCTGGAGTGTCTGGTGCGAAAAATCGGGGTCAGCGACTCCGAATTTACCACCGACGATGACGACGGACGGGTTCACCTGTTCGCCGGCGGTCCCGACAGCGAAGGGGTCTACGGCACCGATCGGTTCGACGACTCGCTCAACGACGGCGCCCAGTTTACCGACGCCACCAACTGGTGGGGCGATCTGGACAACCTTCTGGACTACGACATGATCCTTCACTCCTGCGAGGGCACGGGCAACACCGGAGACAAGACCGGCGGGCCCCGCGACGCGTTGCTCGACTTCACCGAGCACGGCGGGCGGGTATTTCTGTCACACTGGCACCAGGTCTGGCTCGATGGTGGCCCCGACTACTTCGACGACGTCGCCGACTGGGGCGGCCTCGACATGAGCGCCCCCGGCGGCATGGATGGCGTGGCCACAGGCTACATCCTGGACAACTTCCCGAAGGGACAGATGCTGTTCGACTGGATGTATCACACCGGAACCGAGCCGGCCGGCGAATTCGACATTCAGGATGTGCGCGGCAGCATCTCCTCGCTGAACGACGACATCGCTCAGGAGTGGATCTGGATTGAGAACGAAGATGATTTCTTCGATGACTTCTTCCCCAGCGACGGCCAGGAAGAGTTCACCCAGTACTTCAGCTTCAACACCCCTGCGAATGTACCGGAAGATGACCAGTGCGGACGCGTGGTCTTCAGCGACATTCACGTCTCCGCACAGGACCAGTCCTCCCAGGACGATCCCTTCCCCACCGGCTGCACCTCCTCGATTACCCCGCAGGAAAAGGCGCTGATCTTCATGCTGTTTGACCTTTCGAGCTGCATTATCGCCGACGACAAGAAAGGTGGCCCCCTGCAGGACTGAGCAACCGTGGTAGTGCCGGTTGACGCCGGGGGCGTCTGCATTACAGTAGCCGTGCAAACGCCCCCACTCTCCACAACGAGGAGTCAACGGTATGGCCACGCCCAACAACGCCGACTGGAAACGCGAAATCCTCACCCGGCTGTACGACCAGCACACCAATAAGCCGAGTGCCTATGCCAAGCTGAGGCTCGACCCCGAGCGGTTTCCCACCGACGACGTCGAAGACTTCTTCCAACAGTTGTGCGGCGACAACCTGATTCGCGGCAGTGTACGCCACCGCAACCTGAAGCTGACCACCGACGGAATCAAATATATCGAGAAAAACTTTCCGGAGATTCTCGAAGCCGCCAGTTGAACGGGCTTAGCCCGCCGCCAGCGTTTCGACCATCTCCACGTCGTCGGGATCCATCTCGAAGTCGAACACCTCCAGATCCTGGTTCATATGTTGCCGGTCCGTCGTGCCGGTCAGCGGTACCATTCCCACCTCAATGGCAAACCGAAACACAAGCTGCGGAATCGTGCGATCATACCGATCCGCCAACTCGGCGACGCGGTCGTCACTCAACTCACGGGTGTTCGCCGTCAGAAGTGAAAATCCCTGGTAGGTGATCCCGTTCGCATCGCACACCCGGCGCACCTCTTCGTCCCAACCAGCGCGCGCAAAACAGCGATTCTGCACCCACTCTGGTGCAATGTCAGCCTGCTCCACCAATAGCCCCAACTGCCCGGCGGTCACGTTGCTCACCCCGATGGAACCGACCTTCCCCGAGCGTTGAAGATCCTGCATCGCCTCCCACACCTGAACATCGGCATCGCCGAGCCCCATTCGCTGCGACGGGCCGTGCAGGATGTAGGAGTCGATAAACTCCACGCCCAGATGTTCCAGCGAACTCTCGAACGACTGCTCGACCTGCTTCGGATAGGCCGCCTCCGGGTCGTAGGGCAGCCGATGGTCCTGGCCGCGCTGGTAGGTGAACTTCGTCTGGATGAACAGCTTATCGCGGCTGACGATCCCCTCGTCGAACGCCTCCGCAACCGCTTCGCCCACCCCTGCTTCGAAGTAGTGCTTGCGTTGATTCGCCGTATCCACGGCTCGAAAACCGGCCTGAAGCGCCATGTTGGTCAACCGCTTCGTCTCCTCTTCCTTCCAGGCCGTCCCGTAGATGAATCTCACGTCTTCGTCGGTCATCGCGTCGCTCCCGTATTAAAAGCGTAAAAAAACCACCGCCAGCGTAGGTGCATCTGCCAAAGGTGAACCACCTCCCCCGGGACTTCAACCTCTGTGCATCCCCTTATCTCCCCCATCTCCACATCCCCTCCTTCTTACACATCGCCCATCGTCATCACTCGTGTGTGTCTAACTTTCTCTGAGACCACTCGCACAACGAACACCATGGAGGTGACCAATGGCAAAACGAGGCCCCTTCAACAAGTCGACGCTCAACCATCTGTACAATAACTGCGATTTCCCGGTGCACCGCCGCGAGCTCATCCAGAAGGCTCACGACAAGGGTATGGGCGCCCCGTTTATGAAGGCACTTCAGCAGATGCCCAAGAAGGAGTACTCTGGTGTCGAGGAGATCCACCAGGTACTCAACGCCCCCGGAAACGGCGCCCGACCCCGTGCCTAGACGATGACCACCCCCCCCGACACCGACGATCCTGCTTCCTACCGTACCCTCGCCGGCGAGGGTACGTCGGAATTGAAGATCGAAGGCAGTCGGTTCCTCGGCTTCGCCCGCCCTGTCAAAAGCGAAGGCGAAGCCGAAGAATTCGTCGAATCACTTCGCACCGAACACTACGACGCCCGTCACGTCTGCTACGGGCTTCGCGTCGGGCTCGGTGCACAGCGCATCGACCGGTCCAACGACGACGGCGAGCCACCGCGCACCGGCGGCTTTCCGATCTGGCAGGTCTTAAGCGGCGAAGAGATCGAAAACTCCCTGGTCGCCGTAGTGCGCTACTTCGGCGGCACCAAGCTGGGCATGGGCGGGCTCAAACGCGCCTATCGCGACGCTGCCATCGCCGCCATCGATGCCGCCGGCACCCGGGTGCACCACCCGGAGACCACTCTGCAGATCACCATCCCCTATTCGATGCACGACGAATTCGAGAACGTCGTCGACAACCTCGACGCCGCCCGCATCGCCGACCGCGACTACGGAGCCGACGTCGACGTCCATCTGGCGGTGTGGGTCTCTCAATTCGACGACGTCCGAACCCGACTGGGCCGGCTGCTCAACCGCGATCCCGATAGCATCGGCAGCGCCGAAGACTGACCGGCGGCGGCCTGATTTTCCCCGGACGGCCTGTGCTTTTTCGCATTGGGTGCGGCTCTTCCGGGACGACGCCGCACGAGACGTGGTAACGCTGCAGCGCGGGACCGCTGAGACGCAGATAGCGCGGAACGCGGAGGGCGCAGATACGCTGAACATGAGGCGCGGAGCGCTGGACGCGGAGCGCGGAAGAGCACGCGGA
>SKMT01000418.1 GCA_007120915.1 Myxococcales bacterium
TGCCGGCCAGAATCACCGCACCGCTTTTGATGTCGTTGATCGCCTTCGACTCTTCGACGCTACGGGTATAGCTCAGCGCCTCGAACGAGAAGGGATCGCAGCCTTCATCGAACGCAGCACGGGCCTCTTCATTGAGTAGTTCGAGATGGCGCCGATAGATACCGGTGGCGTTCGTCGCCATCGGACTGTCCAAAAAGATTTTCGTCGACGCCGGAATTCGCTCCGCCTCCCAGGCATCATGGAGAATGAACAACAACTCCTGGGCTCTCTCCAGCGCAAAGGTGGGAATCACCACGTTTCCCCCCCGCTCGAAGGTCTCACGGATCGCCTCTTCGAGCTCGGCGATACTGTCGGGCAGGGAGCGATGATCGCGGTCGCCGTACGTGCTCTCGACCACCGCGATGTCCGCCGGCGGCCCGGGGGCGGGGTCACACGCCAGTGGACGGTCGTCATCGCCGATGTCCCCGCTGACTGCCAGTCGGAACGGCTCCCCTCCATTCTCAAACTCCAAAAGCAGGGTGCCCGAGCCCAGGATGTGGCCCGCATCGTAGGGCGTCACCTCAACGCCCGGCACCACTGAGCTCTTCTGTCCATAGCTCAAGCGGGCATTCCACTGCTCCATCGTCTCGAAAACATCCTCTTCTTCAAACAGTGGCTCCGCCGTCTCCGGCTCCCCTCGCTTTCGTCGCCGGCGGTTCTCCCGCCTCGCGTCAGAAGCCATGATCGACGCCGAGTCCGCAAGACTGAGCCGCGCCAACTCCAGGGTGGCACGGGTCGACAATATCGGGCCGTCAAACCCCTCTTTGACCAGAAGCGGCAGCCGGCCGATATGATCGAGATGGGCGTGGGTGACCACCACCGCATCCACCGATCCGGGCTCGAAATCAAAGGGCGGGTTGTTCTTCTTCCGAGAGCCTGGCCCCTGAAATATCCCACAGTCGATGAGCAGCCGATGCTCCCCAACTTCGACGAGATGGCAGGACCCGGTCACCTCCCGGGCTGCTCCGAAACTCTTCCATATCAAGGACATCCGTACTCCACAGTCTGTAGTCCGGCTCATCTGCTGAACCGACAGGATTACAACATCAACGATTAGCTACGTCGCCGTGCCCGCGCCGATGCAAAGCATGTCGACTCTGCGTACGCGCTTTGCAGAGTCACGGAATATAGTGGTTCGGAAGAAAGTCCTCACACGTCGCCTCGAGCAACTGACAGGCAGCTCCGCCCATCGCAGCGTCGGTGTACGGCTCCTCGTGCGACTGGAGATCGTCGAGATCTGTGCACTCGAAACCATCGGTGAGTTCATCGAAGCCGTCGCCGGCCTCATCCCAGCAGTCGCGGACCTCCTCGACGGTCGCGTCACATCCGTCGCGCTCCATCTCCTCCAGCTCACAGTCCGGGACATCGAGCTGGTACAGATCATCCCCGTCAACGCAGTCGTCCCAGACGTTCTGGCAGACGTCGACCGGGTCTGACGGATCGCCGGGGCCGTCGCTGGGTATCAACTGCGATTCCAGAATCCCCGCCACGCAACGGTCGCTGCTATCAACGTCCCACCTCTCATCACACAGGGGGGCGATCTCGTCGTCCTCAAGCTCTGAGATCAGCGCCGTTTCATCGATGTGCTCCTCCTCTTCGTTGTTCTCCTCCACCGGCTCTTCCCCACATCCGATGGCGAGCCCCAGCAAGCACACCAAACCAGCAAGTCCAACGATGTTCCTCATACTACGACCTCTCGATGTTGATGTTGTCTGATAAAAAAGGAGGAGACGCGACTCCGCTGGCAATGCCCAACGCAGCCACCGGTGACCCTACGCCCGCCGCCAGAACCGATCAAGCCCACGGGCGGCCTCCGTAAGCTGTCTGGACCTCGCTGTGCTCCATCGGATTTCCCACTGCATCCTCTCCCATTATCAACCACGGATGGTTCCCAACAGGCTCTTGGCACAGGGCTGACGACTCGCGTGTCACGCCCCTACCACCGTGTTACTACACCTCCATCTGCTCGCGCTCGAATCGCGCAATCGCCTTCCACCGGCCACGAACAAACCGCACCAGCAGTATCACCGACAACACCGCGATCTCGACGACGAAGGCCATCCAGGCGCCCACCACGCCCCAACCGAATCGAAACCCGAACAGCCAGGCACAGGGCACCAGCACCAGCCAGGCCGTCGCTATCCCGGCGATCATCGTAAACCTGGTGTCACCGGCTCCCTTCAGCACCTGGCTTGTGACCATTGCCGTCGCGTCGGTGAGTTGAAACAGCGCTGCCACCAGCAGCAACGTCCCTGCCAGCGCAACCGTGGTTTCATCGGCGGTGAACGCGGCGGGGATGACCCCGTGAAGGATCACAAACCCCACCGCCAGCACCAGTCCCATCGCCGCACTGTCGACGGCGCGCTGGGTTTTGCCCGCTCCATCGGACTGGGAGCTGACTGCGCGCTCATCGCGCACCTCAAACTCGTTCGGTTCTGCTACCCGCCCCGACGACTGCAGCTAGAAACGAACAAAGCCGCAGCCCGGGGGGGTTCTGCGGCCAATGCATCCAACGAATTGTTCGCCAACTCGCTAAACCATCGGGACCACAGAACGACGATCTGTCACTGGAATCGCACCGATGCCATCGAAGGCAACCGGGGCACTTCCCGTGTCATTCTGTCGCTGTGGGATCCACATGGTTCGCTCGCTGGTTGCAGCTCAATCTCGTCAATTCCAGTCAAACCAGACACGCTACCCCGAGTCAAGCAGCAATTCTGCCCCGCTGTTACCACTGCCATCGCAGTTCGAATCGGTTCACCGCCGGCTCGCCGCGATGGTCGTGTTCAAAGCAGACCTCTTCGACAAACAGGTGGCGGTGTCGGGCACCGCCGCCGGCCAGCTTGCAGCAGTCCTCTTTACAGGAGGTCACTCCCAGATAGGCGAAATAGAACGGCCCCGCCAGGGCTGTCATCGGATCGTCCGGGGCCATGCTGTAGTCCTCGGCGCCGAACCGATCCATAAACTCTGCGGGCTCTTCGAAGCTCAACTCGTGGAACGTATCGTCCTCCACATTGCTCGTGATGGTCACATCGATGTCGATGGAGCTGTCGGTGGAGAACAACGGTTCCAGCTTTTCGAACTCCCGTTGGCGCCAGTGCCAGCCAAACTCCAGCGTCGCCTGTCGCTGGCGTTCGGCGCGAAGATCGGGGTTGTCCCCGGTACGCTCCAGAGTCACCTCCGTGAGCTGGCGGCTCGTCTCTTCGTTGTGCTCTTCGGTCTCAAAACACACCTCGCGCGCTCGCAGCCCCCGATGCACCGGCGGGTGCTCTTCGAAGCTGCAGCAGTGGTCGTCACACTCTTTGACCTCCGGGACCATCGAGGCGCGATGCGCCAGAAGTAGCGGGGCCATCTCATCGGGAGCATCGCAGTGTTCGCTGCTCAGAGGTTCGGGCTCATCGAGCGACTCTCCGTAGCCGAACTCCACGCAGTTGCGCAGATGCTCCGCGGAGGCAAACCGATGGGAGAACTCGATGGTGTCATCCTCCTCCACAGCCCGCACCGTCACCTCGATGCCCGGATCCGGCTCTTCGTGCTCTTCTTCCCCGGTCATGCGGTACTGCTCTGCGATGGTGCAGGCGATGCGAGTGGCAAACTCTTCGGCCGTCTCCCCATCACCCTCGTCGACGCCGGTGACCTCATCGCAGGCGTTGGTGTAGTACGAGGGGGCCCTGCTGTCTTCTTCGTCGGGCTGGTCCTCCGGCGTGTCGACCTCATCCGCCTCATCGGGCTGGTCCACCTCCTCGGATTCATCGAGCTGCTGAGCTTCCGGTTGTTGGTCATAAGCCGGTGAAACGGCTGCCGCCGGTTCGTCAGACTCCTGGTGCGACTGCTGATCACAGCCCACCAGCACCAGCACGGCGGTGCCGAGGAACATCATTGCCAGACCAGTGATTCGACTCCACTCCCATCGCATCTTGTATTCTCCGGTGTAAGCGACGATTACCATCCATCAACAGCGCAAAACTACACCGTCATTTTGGCCTCCGAAAGCCATCACGAAGACGATAATAAGGCGACTTTGTGCAAATGCTGTGCAAATCACTCCACCCCCCACCAGACAAACCTTCGTTTAGACCGACCGTCACCGATCCGTCCTGCCCGGCGGCGGTTCACGGCTCGTCGAACACCGGCGGTTGCGTCATCCTCGGTGGGTCCCCGAAGATCGAGTGGTAAACTGATCCGGCGTGCGGACAACAGCGCCTATCTTCCTGCGTCCGGCATCGGTGACCATCTGCCATCATTTACCGCCGTGTTTCGAGTCACATTATGTCATTTTCGACAGGCCTTCTGCTGGTTGTCATTGCGCTTGTGGGGGGCATCGGGATCACCACCATCGGGCCCGGAGGGATCTTTGTAACCATAGCGCTGTTCATCCTCTCACCGATGCTGGATATCGACCACAGCACCGTCGCCGGCACTGCCAGCGCCACCTTCGTGGCCACAGGTCTGATCGGCAGCATCGCCTATCTGCGCTCTGGTCAGCTTGCAGGTTCGGTCGCCAGGCGGGCGGCGTTGTTGCTCAGCGCTGCCAGTGTCATCGGCTCCTTTGCGGGCGCCCAGATCAACACCCGGATCGAAACCGAGGTCTTCGGGATACTGCTGGGGCTGTTCGTACTGGTGACCGGACTGATTATTCTTCAGCGCCGGCTTCGAGGGCTGAAGCCAGTCCACGACATCGATCTGCAAAGCAACAAAGGCACTGCTGCGATGCTGGGGATCGGTCTGATCGTCGGGCTTCCGGGGGGACTTCTGGGGGTGGGCGGGCCGGTACTGGCGGTGCCACTGATGGTCCTGGTGGGGGTGCCGATGCTGCTGGCCGTGGCGCTGGCCCAGGTGCAGTCGATCTTCATTTCCGCGTTCGCCACAGGCGGGTATGCCATCCACGGGGCGGTCGACTGGATATTGGCGTTGCTGGTGGGCATCCCCCTGGTGGTGGGGACTGTTGCCGGCTGGTGGATCGCTCGACGCACGGATCCTCAAAAACTGAAGACCTTTCTGGGAGGCGTACTGCTGGTGGTGGGCATCTATCTGCTGGCCGGTGGAAGCACGCCCGTTGGATGAGCCTCGGCAAACTCCTGCGGACCGGGACGGTGACTTGACGACAGTCGATCCGTGGTAATCCCGTTGTCTTGTAAACTGCTGAGGAACCTGTAGTTTCAGGCCCGACGGCCTCCTCCGTCGTTCAATGTCGTTCGTTGTTCTCCCTCCAATTTCAGCGCGGTACCATGGGGTTTTTGCTTCCCTTAGCACGCAACTTCTTCGACAAATTCGGGCTCTCCTTCGTGATGGTCGCCAGCTACTTTGGCTCGGGGTCCATCTTCATCGCCAGCCAGGCGGGCGTAGAATACGGCTATGTGCTGATCTGGGCGGTGGTTGGCGCCGTCCTACTGGGCTTGATGGCGCAGGACATGAGTGCCCGGGTGGGGATTTACGGCGAGAACCTGATGGTGTTCATCCGCCAGAAACTGGGCAAGCCCCTGGCGCTTTGTCTGGCGCTGTTTCTGTCGATTGGATGTGTTGCGTGGACGCTGGGACTGACGGCGGCGGTGGGCATGAGCGTGGAGGCGCTCACCGGCGCGGCGATCCCCTGGCAACCCATGGCGGTGATCACCGGAATCGTTGCCA
>SKMT01000671.1 GCA_007120915.1 Myxococcales bacterium
AAAAACACGACGTCGAAGAACTCGCCGATCTCGAAGATCGGCCCGTCGCCTTCACCTCCCCGACCTCCACCTCGGGCTATCTGTTCCCCCTCGCCGAGGCGATGGAACAGGGCCTTGTCAAAAAAGGTGGCAGCGCCGAGGAGTTTTTCGGCGACGTCGTCTTCTCCGGTGGCTACCAGCAGGCGCTGATGGCGCTGGTGAACGGCCAGGTCGAAGCCGCGGCCGCCTCGGACTACGCGTTGCAGCAGTATCTGAGCGAGGAACAACGCGACAGCATCCGGGTCATCACCGAACAGGGACCGGTTCCCACCCACGGGCTGGCAATACGCGGTGAGCTGGACGACGAGATCAAACAGAACGTGCGCGACGCGCTGCTGAAGCTCAACGACGAAGAACACGCCGAGTTGCTCGAAAGCATCTACGGCGCCGAACGACTGGTCGAACAGGATCACGACGAACACGTCCAGGCGCTCGACCGCGCCTGGGAACTCGTCGACTTTGACGGTGAAATCTGACTGCTACGCTGCTCTAACGCCCACGATACGCCGTGAACAACGCCATAGACATTCGCAATCTGCACGTTCGTTTCGACGACGGCGACGAGCCCGTCGAAGCGCTGCGTGGTATCAACGTCTCGATCCGGCCGGGAGAGCGCGTCGCGATCATCGGGCGCAGCGGCAGCGGTAAGTCGACGCTTCTGCGCGTGCTCAGCGGCCTGGTCACCCCCGACAGGGGCCACGTCCAGGTGGGCGAAAATGTTCTGGGCCCACAGCACGGCGCAGACCGCGAGATGTACCGCGACGTAGGGCTGGTGTTTCAGGATTACGGGCTGGTCCCGCAACTGACGGCAGCCCAGAACGTGATGTGCGGCAGCTTCCACACCCGCTCTGCCTTCGGTTCCATGGCCGGATTCGGCGGCCGGGCCCACCAACGGGCCTGCCAACTGCTCACGGAGTTGGGACTTGGCGATCGGGTCGACCTGCGCGCCAGCCGGCTAAGCGGTGGCGAACAGCAACGCGTGGCGATCGCCCGGCTTCTGTTCCAGAACCCGTCGATCATGCTGCTCGACGAGCCGGTGGCGAGCCTGGACATCCACTGGGCGAAGAAAGCCGTAGACATGATGACCACCGCCGGCACCGCCGACGATCCGACGACGCTGGTGATGGTGCTGCATGACCTGTCGCTGGCCCGCCAGTTCGCTGACCGGGTCATCTACCTGCACGAAGGCCGGGTGCTGTTTGACGGCGACCCCCACGAGGCGTGCTGCCAGCTCGAAGACCAGCCCACCAAGATCCAGCCTCCGGCCGCCGACGGCTCGGTGCTCGACAAGCATCACCGACCGCCGACGCCGAAACCGGCGAACTGTCCCGAAGGCCATGCCTGCGACGACCCGCCGCCACCGTGTCGGCAAACCGCTGAGACCAACCGGCCACTTCCCCCGCCGTCGGAGCAACCCGACACGGGTGGCCCACTGACCGGGCTGTGGGGCAAGTCCTCGTTCTATTCGTCGATTCTGCTGGTGGGGCTGGGCTTTTTCGTCTGGGCCGTCGTCAGCCTCTGGTCCGAGCTGGGCCTGGAGTTCTCGTTCGCCCAACTGGCACACATCGCCGGGAACACCGCCGATTTCGCCGCCCGCATGTGGCCTCCCGACTTCTCGTCGGCCTCCATGCTCACCGACAGCATCGTCGAGACCATTCAGATGGCGCTGATCGGCACCACCTTCGCGGCGATTTTGTCCCTTCCCATCGCCGTGATGGCCGCGCGCAACGTCTCGCCGCGGCCGATCCAGTTTGCCGGGCGTATGGTGCTCAATGGACTTCGCACCATCCCCAGCCTGATCTGGGCGCTCTTCTTCGTGGCCATCGTCGGGCTCGGCCCGCTGGCGGGAATCATGGCCCTGACGCTGTACGCCGCCGGGTATCTCGGCAAGTTCTACTACGAGGGGATCGAATCCATCGACCCCGGCCCGGTGCACTCGCTGAAGACCGTGGGCGCCAGCCGCATCCAGCAGTTTCGCTGGGGCGTGTTTCCCCAGGTGCTGCCCTTGATGGTCGGCTACACGCTGTACATGTTCGAGTACAACGTGCGCGCCGCCACTATCCTGGGCATCGTCGGCGCCGGCGGCATCGGATTCCATCTGTACTTCTTCATCGAAACCGGCGACTATCACCAGGCTGCCGCCGCACTGCTTCTTCTTCTGGCAGTGGTCTCGGCGATCGACTGGCTCAGCTCCCGGTTGCGCGCGAAGATTCAGGACTGAACCAGCCCGGTTCGCTTCCCAGTTGCCAACAGACCACCGCCGCTTAGATTCTGTGCGATTGAATCTGACGGGTCTGCCGTAACGCCCGGAAATGGTCCGGGTATGTCGGCGCCGGAACTGATGATGTGGCGGCATGGTGTATTTTCCCGACACTCAGGATGTGTTGCTTCTTCTCAATGCCCCGCTGCTGGAGCAATTGTACACCCGGCTTGTGAAGCAGCGCGGCCATCGCGTACGCCACACCACCGACCCCGGCGAAGCACGCGAACTTCTAAAACAACAACCGCCCGACCTGTTCGTCGTCGACGCCGACATCGATGGCATCGATTTGCAGCGGTTTGTCGACGGTGTTGACGCATCGGCGGTGATGGTGCTGATCACCCCCGATGGCGACACCACCGACGATCCCACCCGCGGCACCGACCGATTTGGCGACGCTGCTCTGATCGTGCAGAAGCCGCTGTCTCCGATGGAGTTCGGTATCCAGGTCGACCAGATACTGGGACATTCCGGAGCTTCCTCGCTGGCCGAAAGCTCCACTGTACAGCGGCGGTTCGACCATATCCGCCGCGATTTTTTGTTCGGTCTCGACGAACAGATCCAGCGGCTGTACAGGCTCTGGAGTCGGCTGGCCCGAAACACCGACCGCCCACAACAACGGGCTACTCAACTGCGCCACTTTCTGACCACCATGCAGACGGTGGCTCGCCATTTTGGATTTCACGAACTTGTCGACGAACTGGAGTCCTTCAACGAGCTGATTCGCTCGCTGTCGATGGACGCTTCATCCACCATCGACGATGCGACCCGGCGCCGGGCTCGCTCTCATCTGGAGACCCTCGAAGAGAGCTGTCTCCGACTCCAATCGGAACACGATCTTCTCGACAAGCCCGGCGTCGTCGATCAGCGCCGTCAGACGCTGTTGGTCGTCGACCCCGACCCCGATTTCTGCGAGCTGATCACCGAATACGGCGATCAGTTCATGATGCGCATCCGCACCGCCTCCAACCTCAGCGAAGCCGAAGAGCTGGCGCAGACCCCCTTGCTGACAGCGGCGCTGATCTCGGTGCACGCCGCTGACTCCCCGCTGGCGCTTCAGCGCGGCATCGCCCGGCTGCGCACCATCTCCCCAATCGATTCGCTGCCCGTCGCCCTGCTCGGCGATGACGGCGAAACACTGGACAGCCTCAGAAGTCTGTGGGCCGGCGTCTCGGTGCTGGTCTCCAAGCCCCTGACCACCTCCAAGTTCGTCTACACCGTCCAGCGCCTCGCCAAACTGCGACAGGCTCAGAAGGCATCGATTCTGCTGATCGAAGCCGACGACCACTTCGCCCGGCATTTTACCGCCGAACTCAGCAGCCGCGATCTGGCGGTGTACGTTCAGGACACGCCCGACTCGCTGCTCGAAAGTCTGGACAATCACCGTCCCGATCTGCTGGTGATCGACGTCGATATCCCGAAGGTGTCCTGTTTCGACATCTGCCGCACGCTGGGCAATATCCCCCGCTGGCAACACATGCCGGTGGTCCTGGTGACCGACGAAGATCGAGAGGAGATCCGGCGCGCCGGCTACGAAGCAGGCGCCGCCGACGTCTTCAGCCGCGACATCAGCGCCGGGGAGCTTCGCTGCCGCATCGGCACCCGTCTGAAGCGAGCCCGCCTGATCCGGCAGCGCACCGACCGCGATCCGCTGACCGGCCTACTGACGCGACGCGCCTTTCTGGAGCGGTTTGCCGCCCGGCTCAGCGAGACCAGCCGTCACGGACGCACCATGGCGTTCGCCATTTTGGACATCGACCGGTTCAAAACCATCAACGACCGCTGGGGCCATCCCGCCGGAGACCGGGTACTTCGCACCATCGGCCAACTGCTTCGGGAGCGATTTCGTATCGAGGATTTGTGCGCCCGCTGGGGCGGCGAGGAGTTCGTCGTCGCTCTCGGAGATGAGAATGCACGCACCGCCCATCAGGCACTCGACCGGCTGCGCGAGGAGTTCTCCTCCGTGGACTTCCGCGCCGACGACGGCACACGTTTCAGCATCACCTTCAGCGCCGGCATCGCCGAGTTTCCCGCCGACGGCATCGACGCCGAGTCACTGCTCGCCGCCGCCGACGACCGACTGCTTCGCGCCAAACGCCAGGGGCGAAACCGCATCGTCACCGCCTCCGCCGCTGTCGCGCCTGCTACGAGTTCATAGGCGCCGGGCTCTGGGCGCTGGGCGCTGGGGGCTTGGCGCTGGGTGCTGGGGGCTGGGCGCTGGGCGCTGGGCGCTGGGGGCTGGGCGCTGGGCGCTGGGGGCTTGGCGCTGGAGGCTGGGTGCTGGGTGCTGGGTGCTTGGCGCTGGGGGCTTGGCGCTGGGTGCTGGGTGCTGAGGATTAGGCGAGGCCGAGATGTTCGCGGGCTTTGGAGCAGTCGAGCCACTGCCCACATTCGACCAGATAGGACTCCCGGGGACGAACGTCGTTTTTGCCTCGGCTCGACCACCCGTCGAAGGCATCACCAATCGTGGTATTTTTACCTCCGATCAGGTAGCGCTGCCCGGGCCGGGCTCGCACCAGCGCTTCGGCGTGCATCTTCGCCACCTCCCGTACGTCCACCACATTCACCGGCTGGCGTGGTTTCACGCCAAGCCGGGCATAGGGACTCAAATCCACCCCCGGCCCCACCACCAGCGACGGGTTGAGGATCACCGCGTCGAAGCCGTCGGCGATATACCGGTAGCACTCCTGTTCGACAGCGTACTTCGCCTCCACGAAGGGATCGTCGCTGGAGCCGGGCAGATACACGCTGGTTTCATCCAGCCGACTGCCCGGGCTCGAATGGCCCACTGTCGATGCGCAACTGGTCACCACCAGCCGGTCCACCCCCTGGTCACGACAGGTCTCCAGCACCCGACGGATCCCCTCCACACTGCGGCGCAACACCTCAGCGGATGGTTTCCCAACCTCAGGCGCCACACAGTACACCACGGCGTTCACCCCGGCCGTCGCCTCCTGCAACGACGCCGGCTCGAAGATATCACCGACCACCAGTTCCACCCCCTCGAAATCAAGCCCTGCCTCTGACGAATCCCACCGACGCATCCCCCGCACCGTCCAACCCCGCCCCGCCAACTCACGCACCACGTGCCGGCCCACCAGCCCCGACGCACCCAACACCAGAAACCGCTGGTCCTCGGGCCTCAACTGCTGTTCGAACGATTTTGTCGTCATCGCACCCTCCGGGGCTCACCATCCGCTACCGAGCACACCATAGCCGCACCACCACACCAGCCAAAGCCGATCTCGTTCTCGGGCTCGGTGTCGGGCTCGGGCTCGGGCTCGGGCTCGGTGTCGGGCTCGGTGTCGGGCTCGGGCTCGGGCTCGGTGTCGGGCTCGGTGTCGGGCTCGGGCTCGGGCTCGGGCTC
>SKMT01000023.1 GCA_007120915.1 Myxococcales bacterium
GACAAGATCTTGCGGCATCTGGAACAGCGACAGATGCCGGGGCTTAGAGAGCATATCACCACGCGGATGTGGCAGTCGCCGGACTACTTCGAGCAGCAGTTGCGCTCCGTTTCCGGCGCCGGTTTCGGCCCGGAGCCGCGGTTAAGCCAGTCGGCGTGGTTTCGATACCACAACCGCTCCGAGGACGTGGACGGGCTGTATTTCGTCGGCGCCGGTGTCCATCCCGGCGCCGGGCTTCCGGGGGTGATCAACTCGGCGAAGGTGATGGAAAAACTGGTGCCGCGCCCCGTGGAGACCACCGATGTGATGGCGGTGAACACCAGCCAGAGGGAGTCGGCATGAAACCGATGGAGTCGACCATAGCGGCGGAGGCACAGCAGTCGACGCAGGCCGGGGTGGACAGCACGGAAGTGCTGGCGCGCCACTCCCGTTCGTTTCGTCTGGCGTCGCTGTTTTTGCCGGAGGACCGACGGGAGGATGCGGCGCTGTTGTACGCAGTGTGCCGGCTGGTCGACGATCTAGCCGACGAGTCCGACGACCCGATCGCCGCCGTTGAACAGCTCGACCGATTGCGCGCAGAGCTGGCCGGCGACGCCGATGCGCGACCGCTGATCGAGAAGTTTCGAACCATGGCGAAGCGCCGCGATCTCGATCTGACGCACATGTCGTCGTTGATCGATGGTGTGCAGTCCGATCTGGGCGAGGTGCGCATCGAGACCGACGACGAGTTGCTCCGGTACTGCTATCGCGTCGCCGGGACGGTGGGGTTGATGATGTGCGCCGTGTTGGGCGTGGAGGATCCCAGGGGACACCGCCACGCCATCGATCTGGGGGTGGCGATGCAGTTGACCAATATCTGTCGCGACGTCCGAGAAGATGCCGAACGCCACCGGGTGTATCTGCCGGCGCAACGGCTCGAAGAGGCGGGGCTTAGCCAACAGCAGCTTCTCGACGGCGATGTCGACCGTCAGGCCCTCGGCGAGGTCGTCGGCGATCTGCTCGATCTGGCGGATTGTTACTACGAAAGCGCCGACGCGGGGATGCACTACATTCCGGTGAGAGCGCGGATGGCGATTCTGGTCGCCAGCCGCGTGTATCGCGCCATCGGGGTGCGGCTGAGGCGCAACAGGTGTGACGCGATGGCCGGGCGCACCGTGGTTTCGCGCCCGGAGAAAACCTGGTGGGTGATGGTCGCTATCGCCGCCTGGACGATCATCTCTCTTTTCGGCGGCGGCGCCAGTGAACACGACCGTACGCTACATCGCTCGATCGAGGATCTCTCCGGAGTATCGTGATGTTCCAGTTACAGACGGTGCGCTCGTTGTTTGACGCCACCAGCAGTAAGACGGGGGCCGCCCATGGCGGCGAGTTGTTGGAGTTGGCCCCCGGCGGTTCCGGGCTCTCGGAGGCATTGCTCGACGAACCGGGGGGGTTTCTGTGGTGGTACCTCGATCTGATCGACGACGATGGAAGTGGGCTGGTGGTCATCTGGAGCTTCGGGCTGCCCTTTCTGCCCGGCTACGCCGATGCGGCGCGCCGCGGGGAGGCGCCGCCGCCGTCCGAGCGGCCAAGCCTCAACGTCTGTGTGTATGACCGGGGAGAGCTCGACTTCTATCTGCTCCAGGAGTTCGACGCCTCTCAGGTCGACTGGCAGGCGGGCGACGATGGCGACCGGTGGACCTTTGGCGACAGTCGGATTGTCAGTGAACTGGAGGGTGACCAACGGGTCGTCGAGCTCGATCTGGCCCTTGAGGTGCCGGGGCTCGACGAGGTGACCCGCATCCGGGTCGACGGGCGGGGGCAGGCGAGTCACTTCGGCGACGGGCAGCATGAACCGGGGCGGCGCACCGATGAGCCGCTTCCGGTGCACGACTGGGTCCCGCTGGTCTGCGTATGCTGTGGTGAGGCGACGGTTCGCGTCGGCAAACAGGTGCGGCAGATTCAGGGCCGGCTGTACCACGACAGAAACGGCGGGCGGCGACCGCTGCACCAGCTCGGCATTGACGCCTGGATCTGGGGACGGATCGCACTGCCGGGCCGGGAGTTGATCTACTATCTGCTCGACGGCGTCGACGAGCAGGACCAGTGTCTGGTGCTGAGTATCGACGACGCCGGTCGAATCGACCGAATCGAGGACTGCCAGCTCGAGCGCACGGCCACATCGGTGAACCTCGGCGGGCTTCGCTGGTGGCCGACGCTGACACTGAACCTGGGCGCCGATGAGCAGCTTCGCGTCGATCTGGGCGATGTGGTCGACAGTGGGCCCTTTTACTTGCGTTCCGTGCTGGAGGAGGTCGACCAGTCCGGTGCGCGCTATCGGGGGATCGGCGAGATCTGTCGGCCCGACCGGGTGGATCTGGCACGGCATCGGCCGCTGGTGCGGATGCGCGTGCATCGCCAGGGGGGCGCCAACTCGATGTGGTTGCCCCTGTTTACGGGGCCGCGACGGGGGCGGGTGCGGAGGCTTCTGGCGTCGTGGGTGCCCGGCGGTGGAGGTGAATTATGACTCGAACAGCAGCCATTATCGGAGCCGGTGTGGGCGGGCTGTCCGCGGCGCTGGCTGTGGCAAGTCGACCCGGCTGGGAGGTGGTGGTCATCGAAGCGGCCGACAGCCCGGGCGGCAAGGTCGGCATCGCCAGCGTAGACGGCGTGGAGTTTGACACCGGGCCCAGCCTGCTGACGCTGCCGTCGATCGTCGAAGAGGTCGCCGGGCAGGCGGGCTTTCAGCTCGACGAGGAGTTGACGCTGTTTCGGCCCGAACCGATGGGTCGATACCGGTTCAGCGACGGAACCTGGTTTGATGTGGGGCCCGACCGGGAGACGACGGTTCGAAACATCGCCGATGGCCTCGGCGACGGGGCTGCCCGTCAGTTCGACGAATTCATGGACTACGCGCGGCGAATCTGGGAGGCGGCGGCCCCGCATTTTGTACTCGGCGGGTCGCCGACGATGGGCACGGCGCTCAAACTTGGGTTGAAGGGGCTGAAGGCGTTTCGCGCCATCGACCCGATGAGCACGATGCTCGAGGCGATTGAGACGAGGGTGTCGGATGCGCGGATTCAGTCGGTTTTGCTTCGCTATGCGACATTCAACGGTTCCGACCCCAGGCGGGCGCCGGCGACGCTGAACTGCATCAGTTGGGTCGATCACGGAATCGGCGGATGGGGCGTTGAGGGAGGGATGTATCGGCTCGTCGAGGTGCTCGAACAACTCGGCAAACGGGTGGGGGCGAGATACGTCTACGACAGTGCGGTGACGTCGATTCAGCCCGACGGGCGCCGGTTTCGGGTCCGCTCACAGCGGTGCGACCTCGACGACGTCCACGCCGTCATCGTCAACGCCGACGTTCGCCATCTGTGTGACAGCCTGTGGGAAGGCGGTGATGACCACGGATTGTCGCAGGATGATGAATTGTCGACGTCCGGGTTTACGGCGGTGATTCGCGCCCGTCGACGCTCACCGAAGCGAAGACCGGCGCACGAAATCGTCTACGAGCGCTCCGATTATCTCGAGGAGTTTGCCGATCTCTTCGATCGACGTCGGCCACCAGACGAACCGACGATCTATCTGTGCGCCCGCGAAAAGGCGCACCGCGCGGAGGGCTGGGCTGATGAGGAGCCGCTGTTTGTGATGGTCAACGCACCGCCGATGACGGCGCAGACCGCCGATGTCGACTGGGCGAGGCTGGAAGCGGACGTCGTGGAACGGCTGCGACGCCGCGAGCTGATCGACGCTGACGACGAAGTCGTCTGGCGGCGAACACCGGTCGAACTGGCCAAGCGGTTCCCTGGCAGCCGAGGCAGTCTGTACGGGGCGGCGTCGAACAGCCGGTTTTCGGCGTTTCAGCGACCGGCGAATCGCGTCGACGGAATTGATGGAATGTATCTGGCCTCCGGAAGTGCTCACCCCGGTGGCGGTGTGCCGCTGTGCATCCAGTCCGGCCGCCGCGCCGTCGTCGAACTCACCGAGGACTTCGAGGGTTGAGCGCGGGCCGAATCTGTGTGCGCGTTATCTGTCGATGAGGAGTTGGACCATGAAACGTTGTCGAATTATCTGGCTGGTCGCGCTGGCGTGTATCGTCGGCGCCCCCGTCATTGTCAGCGCCGGCGAAGGTGACGTCGGCGTCGACCTCTCCGGAGAGTGGATCGCTGAATACGTCACGACCACGGAGACCCGCCTGCCCGTAATCGGTGGATTTGACACCACAACGGAGGCAGAGGTGGCCGTCGAGATCGAACAGCGCGGCGATCAGGTGATGATGACCACCCGGACCTGCTCGATCGACATGAGCACCGACCTGCCGATGGCGGACACAAAGGTCCCCGACGCGTTCGTCGACAGTCTCAGCGAACAGCGTCGCCGGGTCCGGTTGCGCGACGGCGGCGACGGGCTGGAGTTTGTCTCCGAGAAGCTACGGGAGGTGCTGGGGGTGCGGCTTGACGATCCCGGTAGCGACAAGTTGCCCGAAGATGACGACGATGAGCGCGTCTACGACCACGACGGCGACGGAAACCCCGGGGTGACCATCCGCATCGAGGGCGTCGTCAGCGGCGACATCTACGTGGTGCGAAACGGCTGGGATCGGTGGTACGGCCTCGTCACTGACGAAGACCGCATCGACGGGCGCATCATCTGGCAGACCGAACAGAACGTCGTCGGCGCCAGCAGGCGAATACTGTCGCGCCAGCCGGAGGCCCATCCCCACGACGACCCGGATAAAAACTACTTTCGCATGCGCCGTGCCGACGACGGGCTCGGTTGTTGAGGTTTGGGGGCCGTGATCGCTCCGCGGGAGCTTCGCCGCCGAGCCGGCGGCGGTCCAGGATCGCTCCGCGGGAGCTAGGCCGCCGAGCCGGCGGCGGTCCAGGATCGCTCCGCGGGAGCTAGGCCGCCGAGCCGGCGGCGGTCCCGGGGGCATCATCATGGAGAGGAGCCTTCCAGAAGTCGTCGCTGTGGGCACGCCACCAGGAGTTCAGCGACTCGCGGATGTCGTCGTGTTTGTGAATGGACGACCACTTCCAGTCGAAGGGATCTTTCACCAGACCCGCTTTCACTGGATTCAGATAGATGTAGTTGGTGACGTTGGACAGATGCCCGGCGTCGCGGATGTAGCGATCATAGACACCGCGTTGCCAGAAACTGTCCTCATCTGACAGGTCCGTTTGGGGTTTGAGCTTGTGAGCGGTGTAGGACTTCCAACCGTGTGTGATCTTTTCGAGCGGTACTGTCGGCTTGTCGTAGAGGATGTGGACGTGGTTGGGCATGATTACCCAGTCCAGAAGCCTGTAGCGCGTCGGGGCGTGATAGTGCAGGTTCTCGACGATGACCTCGGCGAACTTGTCGCGCTTCAGCCAGCAGGCGCCGTATCCCGCGTCGAGCTTCTCCTGAAGATGGGAAGTGATGTCTTCGCCAGCTTTCTTCTGCTGGTGAAGCCGTTCCAGAACCTTCTGAGGCAACGCGTCTGCAAGCCGATAGGTGATAAACTGCGGGCGGTCACGGCGGTCACAATGAGGCAGGTAACCACGGCAATACCACGGTGAATCCTCCGATCGGTAGAGCTGAAAAATGCGACTCGGCGCGGAAGCTCCAGCGGAGCGATCATGGGAGCGCTGCCGGCCCGGCGGCGAAGCTCCATCGGAGCGATCATGGGA
>SKMT01000214.1 GCA_007120915.1 Myxococcales bacterium
CTCGGGCTCGGGCTCGGGCTCGGTCTCGTTGTCGGTGTCGGTCTCGTGCTCGGTCTCGTTGTCGGTGTCGGGCTCGATGTCGAGGTCGGTGGTTCGGCCCAGGGCCGAATAGGCGTGATGGGTTGATCTGGGGAACAGAACAGCATACAAATTGTTGAGTGGGTAGGTTGGGAACCGTTTTGGGAAGTTGACCGAAAAGCTCAACAACTGTCGATGAAGCTATCGAATCGCACTGTGTACGGGGTACGGGCCGTGGTGGATCTGGCGTACCACGGTGACGGGGAGCCGATGCGGGTGGGGCAGATTGCTGAGCGGGGAGCGATTCCGGATCACTTTCTGCAGCAGATTTTTCAGGATTTAAAGAAGGCGGGGATCGTGGACAGCAAGCGGGGGCCGTCGGGTGGGTATCGTCTGGTGGCTGATCCGGAAGAGTTGACGTTGGCCGAGCTATTCGGAGTATTGAATGGCCTGCCCCGGGTGCCCGAGATTGTGGAGGAGTGCTCGGAGGTGGACACGGCGGCGAAGATCGGCGATCAGGTCTGCCGTGAGGTGGTGGGACGAGTGGTAGAGAGGCTCGAAGAGATCACGATTTCCGACCTGGTTGAGCGGGGGCAGAAGCAGGGGCTCGCCCGCCAGGGATACGAGGGTTTCGTCTATGTCATCTGAGGAGAGGGACAACGGGGAGTTGAAGCCGGGCCACGAGGCGCCGGTGGTGGAGCGGATCGATGAGCTGGTGGGCAACACACCGCTGGTGCGTCTGGAGGGGATAGGCGCTGACGAAGGGGCGCCGATCTATGTGAAGATGGAGAATCTGAATCCCTCCGGTAGTATCCGCGACCGGTACATCGTCGAGATACTGGAGCGGGCGACGGCGGCGGGGATGTTGGTGGCCGGCGACAAGGTGGCGCTTGCGGGCATCGACGACTCGGCGGTGGCGGCGGCGCTGGTGGGTGGGATTCTGGAGGTGGAGACCCATATTTTCGCGCCCGGTGAGGGTGGTGAACGCCTGCTGCCGATGATCGAGCACTACGGGGCGAATGTGGTGCGCACCGACGCCGAATCGGGATTGCAGGGGGCGGTGGACGAGGCGGCTTCGTGGGCCAGACAGCGAGCCAACCGGATGTACGTGGATGGGTATCGGCGCGAAGCGGTGCGCGATGCCTACAGCGGGATTGCCGCTGAGATTCTGCAGGCTCTGAAGGGTCGGCGGCTGGGTGCGTTTATCACGTCGATTTCAACGGGCGGAACGTTTCGAAACGTCGCCCGGGAGCTTCGGGAGACAAAGCCGGATCTCAACGTCGGCGGTGCAGTACTCGGCGAGTTGGAATTGCCGGATATCAAGGAGCACCGGTTCAATGAACTTGAGCGGTTTTCCGTCGATGAGGCCTTCGAATGGCGTGACCGGGTCGCCGACGAGACCGGGTTGTTGCTGGGGCCGAAAGGGGCGGTGTGTGTGGCCCTGGCGGTGCAGCTTCAGCAGAAGTTGTCGCCACAGGAAGCGATTGTGGCGTTGAATCCCGATTCCGGTCAGCGGTATCTGGGGTGGGAGGACAAGGTGGAGTATCGGGGGAGGTTGGCGCCCAACTGAGGACAGAAGAGAGAGGACAGAAGACAGAAAAGCCAGCAGGCACGCGACAGAAGCCAGAAGAGAGAAGGTGGAAAAGCCTTCACGTTCACGAGAAGAGGAGCAGTACGATGAGTAGTGTGGAAGTTCGAATCCCGACGCCGCTTCGCAAGTTCACGGATGGTCAGGAGACGGTGGCCGTGGAAGGGTCGACGGTGGGTGAAGTGCTGGAGAGTCTCACGGAGAACCATCCCGATCTGGGCGCGAAGATTTTCAGCGATAACGGAGAGGTTCGCCGGTTCGTGAACATCTTTGCGAACGACGAGGACATCCGGTTTCAGGACAAGCTCGATACGTCGGTCAGCGACGGTGACCAGGTGTCGATTGTACCGGCGATTGCGGGAGGGCGGCTGTGACGACGTCGCATGAAGCGTGGACGAACCGGCTGGAGCGGGTGCATCCGCCGCGGCGGTTCGACGGGCTGATGGATTTGATCGGAGATACGCCGCTGGTGCGGCTCAATCGCGTCGCCGAGGGAGTGGGCGACGGGGTGGAAGTCTGGGTGAAGCTGGAGAACATGAACCCCGGAGGGTCGGTCAAAGATCGTCCGGCACGCCAGATCATCGTCGACGCCATCGAGGACGGTCAGCTCGGCGACGGGCAGACTCTGGTGGATGCGACCAGCGGCAATACGGGCATCGCCTACGCGATGATCGGAGCGGCGATGGGCGTGCCCGTGAAGCTGGTGATGCCGAAGAACGTCTCGCCGCAGCGCAAGGAAATCGTCACCGCCTACGGCGCCGAGATTGTGTTCTCGGACCCGATGGAGGGCAGTGACGGAGCGATTCGGCTGGTGCGAAAGATGGTGGAGGAAGACGAGGACGATGAGTACTTCTACGCCGATCAGTATCGAAATCCGTCGAATCCGAAAGCCCATACGCTGACGACGGCCCCGGAGATCTGGGAGCAGACGGCGGGACGAATCACCCACTTCGTTGCGTGCACGGGCACCTCGGGCACGGTGATGGGCACCGGTCGGGGGCTCAAAGAGCGAAATAGCGACATTGAGGTGATCGGCGGGCAGCCATCGGACGGGTTTCACGGGCTAGAGGGGCTCAAGCACATGCCCAGCAGCATCGAGCCCGACATCTACGTCGAGGACGAGCTGGACGATATTCTGTGGATCGACACCGACGAGGCCTGGGATATGGCCGATGCGTTGTCACGGCGTGAGGGGATTGCCTGCGGGTATTCGTCGGGCGCGAATGTAGTAGCTGCACTGCGGGTCGCCGAGCAGATCGATGAGGGCGTTGTGGTCACGATTATTACGGATCATGCGGATCGGTATTTTGGGGAGTGAGGCTCTGGGCGCTGGGCTCTGGGTGCTGGGCTCTGGGTGCTGGGTTCTTGGAGTTGGGAGAAGGGATGAGTGAGAGACGGTTCGAAGAGTTGTTCGGGGAGATGCTTCCGTGGCTGGAGGAGGCCTATCCTGCCGAGGGTTGTGGGTTGGTGGTGGAGGACGAGGCGGGGCAGTGGCGGTTTGAGCGGTGTGAGAACGTGATCGACAAGTATCACGAGTTGGATCCGGAGGAGTATCCGCGTACGTCGCGTGAGTTTTACATGATCGATCCGCGCAAGTTCATGGAGGTGGACCGGGCGGGTCAGCGGGTCGCCGTGATTGTGCACAGTCATCCCGATGTGGGGGATTACTTCAGTGATGACGACGTGGAGGCGGCGCTGATGCCGAGGGATTCGGCGGATGAGCCGGTGGAGCCGCTGTATCCGGGTACGGATTACCTGGTGGTGTCAGTGATGGAGGGGAAGGCGGAGAGTGCGTCGTTGTATCGGTTTGAGGGGGAGGGGTTTGAGAGGGTGGAGCGGTGGGAAGATCTGTGAATTGTGTGGTTCGCGTCGGCCCCCTCCGTCCGCTTCGCGGCCACCTCCCCCGCCGGTGCCCGTCGGGGGAGGATGAGTTTATTGACACAGTGGTGCGCGGGATGTGTCGTCGGAGGTGACGGTGAGTTCGCCGGAGGTGATGGCGTCGCCGACGACGGCGGCGCAGCGGAAGGGGGCGAGCAGTTCTTCGCAGTCGGGGCGGCGGGCCTCGAAGAGCCCGGGGGCCGGTGGCGGTGGGTCGGTGAGGCACTGGGCGGTGTCGGGCAACTGTAGGGCGGCGTCGGTGGCGCAGAAGGCGCGGGCGAGCCGGGTGAACTGTTGGGTGGCGTCGCAGATGGCGGCGTCGTATTGGCCGGCGGGGTCGTCGCCGGTGTCGTCGGCGGCCTGAAGCTGGCGCTCGACCAGTTCGAGATAGCCGTCGATCAGTGCGGCCGGTTCGGTGCGCTCGTCGGTTTCGACCTCTTCTTCAACGGCGAGTACGGCGTCGGTGGTCTGGCCTTCGATGTTGCCGTGGCGGGGATTGACGGCCCACCAGCCGAAGCGCTGGACTTCGCCGTCTTCGACGGGTTGGAGCGGGGCGAGCACGGTGAGGTTTCGCTCCCCGACAGTGTAGCGCAGCGCCTCCTCGGTGCGATCGTCGACGGAGAAGCGGTCGAGCCGATCCATGGTCTGGTTGTCGACGGTCAGAAAGGGGATGGCCTGCCGGGTGGCAAGGCGGAAGACATCGCTGACGGTGGAGGGGGACTGGTCGGAGTAGCTGTCGACGAATTCGCCGGTGATGCGGTCGCGCAGCAGACCGTAGGTGGTCAGCAGCGCGGTGGTGGCGGCGGGGGCCATCCCGGAGGCGGGTAGTGCAGCGAGGCGGTCGCCTTCGATGTGCAGGTCGAGTTGCATCTGTTTTCCGTCGTGGGCCAGCCCGGTAGTGACCACGCGGGGGCGGGTGAAGAAGGGCTGGACGCCGAGTTGGTCGGCCATCGCTTCGGTGGCGCTGTCGAGAGCGTTGGTCAACGCGAAGGGGAGTACGGCGCCGAGGGGAGCGACGGCGCTGTTGGCGTGTTGTTGGCGGGTTTCTGCGTCAAGTGGGGCGTCATCGCCTACTTCTGAGTGTGCCCATTGCTCGAACTTGTCGAGCCCGTCGGATGTGGCCTGGTCAGCGACGGTGCGCATCAGCGACTCGGAGGTGAACCCGGGGGCGATGGTGACGGTGAAGTGCTGGTGGTCGAAGTCGAAGATGTCCGTTCCCTGATCCTGGCGGAACAGCACCTGCTCCCAGCGGCTTTCGCGTTCGGCGGTGGTGAATCGAAACTGCAGTTCGAGCTGGTCGACGATACCGACAGGGATGGTTTCGCCTTTAAGCTGCGAGTCGCCGTGGCTGACGATGGGGAATCGGCCGCGGTCGCGGGTGGGGTCGGGCTGAAACCCCAGTGAAATCGACCGGAAGGCGAGATCGGCGACATCGGCGTCGACGGCGAGGTGTTCGAGGGTGCGATTGTCTTCGGTGTGGCTGACCAGCGTCATCTCAAAGCTGGTGCGGTGGGTGTCGGGCAGGGATTCGTGGGTCGATTCTTCGGAGGCCGGTGTTATGCCGAAGGAGGGAGCGGCGATGGGGTCGAAGGGGCGGGTGTTGTCGGCGATGGTCACTTCGAGCCACAGGTGATCCTGCAGATCGGTGAGGATGCCGGTGAGCCCGGGGACGGGGGCGTCGTCGTCGAGTTCCAGCCCCTGGATGTTGGCCTCGCCGATGGTGTCGTCGACCAGTGAGCGGGCGTCCGCTTCGTGGAGTCGACCGGTGACGAAGCGGGTGTCATGGCCCGCACGTTCGAGCAGATCGGCGGCCAGAAGGGCCTGGTCGGCGGCGTTGCCGGCGCGGGCGATCAGAGTGCCACGTGCGCCGCGATAGGAGCCGATATAGAAGTCGGGGGCGATGTTGTCGTCGATCCAGTCGAAGATTTCGGTGGGGCCGCGCGGGTGGGGGATCTGGCGGAAGGCGTCGTCGAGATCGACGGCCGGATCGGCTGTGGCGTGGGTGCCTACGGAGCGGGCGCGGCGGTTCAGTTCGTTGATGCGGGTGGTGATTGCGGAGTGCTGGTCGTCGGTGAGGGTGGGGGGTGGCTCGGCGGCGTCTTCTTGCTGTTCGGCCTGCTCGGCTTGTTCGGCGTCCTGCTGGTCCGGTTGCGGGGTGTCA
>SKMT01000221.1 GCA_007120915.1 Myxococcales bacterium
GAGCATCACCCGCTTGAACATCCACAACAGATAGGCTGCTCCCAGAATCACACCCAGCGTCGCCAAGATGGCGAACACCAGCGCCGTAATCTCCGGGCTGAGCCGATCGGGCTGAATTTGATCGACACCGCTTAGCGCCGACTCGTACACACCGGGCTCCACCTCGGTGGGCCCGAAGAACAAGTAGTCGCCAAACGACAGGAAGTGGCTCTTCGCCGTTCCCAGCAGGCTCAAGAACTCACCGACAAACCCGGCGAGCCCCGGCAGCGCCGCCGACCCGAACATGATGATCCCGAAGAACGCTGCGAAGGTAGGCATCACCTTTGCCACGCCCCCGAAATCCTTGATCATCTTCGAATGGCGTCGCTCATACAGCACGCCTACACACAGGAAGAGCCCGCCCGTGGCGATACCGTGGGCCAGCATCACGTACATTCCACCGGCCAGCCCCTGTGGGGTCATCGCTACCAACCCGAGTACACAGAAACCCAGGTGACTGACCGAACTGTAGGCCACCAGTGATTTGACGTTGTCCTGTGCCAGCGCCAACAACGCCCCGTAGATAATGCCGATCACCGCCAACACGGCGATAAACGGCGCATAGACCACCAGGGCATCGGGAAACAGCGGGAAGGCGTAGCGGACCAGCCCGTAGGTGCCCAGCTTCAGCATCACCGCCGCCAGGATCACCGACCCCGCCGTCGGCGCCTGTACGTGCGCCAGGGGCAACCAGGTGTGGAACGGGAACAGCGGCACCTTGATGGCGAAGGCCAGCAAGAAGGCGCCGAACAACCACATCTGCTCGGTGTAACTCAGCTCCACTTCCGCCAGCAGATGGGCGTAGCTAAACGACTCCGCCCCGCCCTGCAGGTAGACGTACAGAATGGCCACCAGCATCAGCACCGAGCCGAACATGGTGTACAAGAAGAACTTGATCGCCGCCTTGATGCGCTCCTCAGCACCCCAGACTCCGATGATCAGATACATCGGAATCAGCATCACTTCCCAGAAGATGTAGAACAGGAACACGTCCAGCGCCACCAGTGCGCCCACCATGCCCACCTGCAGAAAAAGCAGGCAGATCATGTATTCTTTGACGTACTTTGATACCGCCGAATAGGTCGACCACACCGCAATGGGCATCAGGAAGGTCGTCAACAGCACCAGCCACAAACTGAAGCCGTCCACACCCACCAGATATTCGATGCCCAGCGAGGGAATCCACTCTGCCTGCTCGGTCATCTGAAACGAGAACGCCCCCTCGCCGGTCATATAAGAGGGGTCGAAGTTAAGCAGGATGCCCAGACTGATGCAAAACACCCCCAGCGTGGTCAGAAGCGCCACGTTTCGAAGCGCCTCGGTCTGCTCGCGGGGGATCAACATCAGCGCCAGGATTCCCAGAAGCGGACCGAAGGTGGTCAGCGTCAGCCAGGGGAATCCTCCGTCGGCGCCGGCCTCCGCAATCATCGGAGCGAATGCCAGGAGGCTGAATATGCCTGTGAACTCTACCATCGTCGTCTTTCCCAGTTGTCGACTTCACCGGTTTGGCCAACAGGGCACCGGCATCAGTTACGCGGGGGTTGATTCACCGTTTCAAAACCAGGGGAACGGACCCCATTCGATACTCCACAACAGCGCCAGCACAATCAGTGCAATCGCCAGGGCCACGTAGGTGGCGTAGTTCTGGACGTTTCCGCTCTGAAGGTTGCTCAGCGCTTTGCCCAGGCTCCTGGTGATGAAGGCCGTACCTCCCACCAAAAACCCGGCGATGATGTTGGTGTCGAACCAGTACATCGCCCGGCCCAGCCACAGCGTGGGCCGCACGAACAAGAAGTCGTACGCTTCGTCGACCCAGTACTTGTTGTCCAGCACGTTGTGGACCACGGCCAGCCGTTCCTTGACCACACCGGGTAGATCGGGGCGCTTGATGTACATGAAGTACGCCAGCGCGATCCCGCTGAAGGCCACCGCCACAGCAAGTGCGGCAAGCCCCAGCTCCATCCAGTACGGCTCGTCGCCGAATCTTCCGACCAGCCGATACTCGTTGGCCACCAGGAAGACGTCGGCAAGCCAGTTCTCAAAGGCAAATGCGTAGCGGTTGACCGCCTCATACATCCCATCGGGCAGAAGCGCGATGAAGTGCGGCCAGCCGATGTATCCGCCGATCACCGACAGCACACCCAGAATCGCCAGCGGAATCCGCATCGGCATCCCGACTTCGTGGATGTGGTCTTTGGTCTCCTCGTCGGCCCGGCAGTCGCCCCAGAACGTCAGGAAGTACAGCCGGAACATGTAAAACGCCGTCAGACCCGCCGTGGTCAACGCCATCAGCCAGACCACCCAGTTGACGGTGACCGCCCAGCCGGCCAACTCCACGGCCTCACCGGTGATCTCCGGCAACGCCCCCACTCCACCGTGGGTGATGTGCTGGATGACCTCCGTGAACACCACCGCCTGGTCCTGCAACGCTTCCTGAGCTTCCGCCAGGTTGAGCACATGGGTATTGGCGAAGGTGTTCCACAGAATCAGGTCCTTCGAATAGAACCCGGAGAACAGCGGCACACCGGCAATCGCCAGCGTCGCCGCCGCAAACGTAGCGTGGGTCCAGGGCATCAGCTTGCGCAGCCCACCCATGTTGCGGATGTCCTGTTCATGATGCATCGCGTGGATGATCGCCCCGGCGCCCAGAAACAGCAGCGCCTTAAAGAAGGCGTGGGTCATCAAATGGAAGATCGCCGCGGCAAACGCCCCCACTCCGATGGCCATGAACATAAAGCCCAGTTGGCTGACCGTAGAGTAGGCAAGCACCCTCTTGATGTCGTTTTGCACCACCGCAATCGATGCGGCCACCAGTGCTGTCAGCGCACCGGTCACCGCGATAATCGCCATCAACGTCGGGCTCAGTGTGACAAGCCAGTTCAGCCGCGCCAGCAAGAAGACACCGGCGGTGACCATGGTGGCGGCGTGAATCAGGGCGCTGACCGGCGTGGGACCGGCCATCGCATCGGGCAGCCAGATATACAGCGGAATCTGCGCTGATTTGCCGGTGCAACCGAGGAAGATCAGCAGACCTGCCGGCAGCGCAATCGGAGCAAGCTGGGTGGCCGCAACCTCTGCATTCGTCGCAATCTGGGCCAGCTCCACGTAGTCCCAGGTCCCGGTCATGTAGAAGATCAGGAACATGCCGATCAGGAAGAAGAAATCACCCACCCGGTTGACGATAAACGCCTTCTGGCCGGCCTGAGCCTTCTTCTCGTCGCTAAACCAGAACCCGATCAGCAGGTAACTGCAAAGTCCCACTCCCTCCCAGCCGATAAAGGTGACCAGCAGGTTGTTGCCCAGCACCAGGATCAACATCGCGAAGACGAACAGATTCAGGTAGCAGAAGTACCGCCACAGATCGGGGTCATCGGACATGTAGCCGATCGAATAGATGTGGATCAGAAGACCCACACCGGTGACCACCAGCACCAACACGGCGGTCAACGGGTCGAACAAGAACCCGATATCGACGGTCAACGCCCCGCTGTAGATCCACTCGTAGACCGTAAAGGTCAGATGCGGAGCCATCCCCCCCGATTCTTCGGTCACCTCCATGTGCTGGATCAGCCCCTGGAGGCTGATCAGCCCAAACAGAAATGACAGTGCCATCGCACCACAGGCGATCCAGCCCACCAGCTTTCGGGGCAACTTCGATCCAAACACCCCGTTGATGATCGCACCGATCAGCGGCGCCAGTACGATCAGGCCTAGAAAGTAAAAGTCATCGGCGTAAAGCGTTTCCATCGTCGCCTATCCAATCTGACGGGTGGTCACGGGGCCGGCGGTGCCACTGGGACACCGCCGGGCTCCGGGCTTCAGTACTTCAATTGCTGCATCTCGTCGACGCTGACGCCGCGTTTGTGCCGGAACACATGCAACACGATCGCCAGTGCCACCGCCGCCTCCGCGGCAGCGACGGCCATGATGAAGAAGGCAAAAATCTGTCCGTCCGTCTCAAAGCGGTAGCGCGCAAAGGCGATGAACGTCAGGTTCACCGAGTTCAGCATCAGCTCGATGCTCATGAACACGATGATGGCGTTGCGCCGGATCATCACTCCGACCAGCCCGATCGTGAACACCGCGGCGGACAGAATCAGAAAATGTGCGAGAGTCGGTTCAAAGGGCATTCCCGGTACTCCATCCAGGGACAAAGGCCATCGTCAGCCGTCAGTACACCACATTGATTCAGGTTACACGGCGTTTCGCGAGGATGACCGCTCCCACGATCGACGCCAGCAGCAACACTGCCGTCAGCTCGAAGGGAATGACGAATCGATTGACCAGTTTGATGCTCACCGGCTTGAACGTGCCGTACAGTCCCTTGCGCCCGGGGACAATCGCCGGGCCGACATCCTCGTCGGCATCTTCACCCAGCTCCGCTTCCATAAACGGCTCCGGGTCCAGCGAAGGTGGCAGTTCGTATTCGCGTTCCGGGTTGAATCGGGAATACTTCCCGTCGCTGGGCGCGGCAGTACCGTCACGCCAGGCCAACATCTTGGCGCGATAGGCCTCTTCGACGGCCCGCTCCTCGGCGTCGACCCACAGGTTGGGAATCGCCGAGTCTGTCGCCAGCGGTTCCACCTCATCGGGGTCGTCCGCCTCCTCGAGCTGCGCGGCATGGGCCTCGCGCTCGTCGGCGACTTCATCCATGTCCACCGCCGCCAGAATCACCCCGGCAGAGAACAGAAAGATCACCACTCCCGACGCAATCGCGATCAGGTAATGGACCTGAAAGCGGTTCGCCACCAGGTTCTTCCCGCGCAAATTCAGCAACATGATGATGAACAAGAACAGCACCATGATCGCTCCGCCGTACACCAGCACCTGCACCACGGCCAAAAAGTGTGCCGACAGCAACACGTACAGTCCGGCGAAACAAAAGAAGTCCGCAATCAGCAACAACGCGCAATACAGCGGGTTGCGGCTTACGATCACGGCACAACTCGTGATAATCGCGCCGAAAGCAAAAATCCAAAAGAAAAGGGGTTCCCAAAAACCCATGAAAATCTCCGCTCGACAGGCTTGTTCAGACTCCCCTGGGAGGGGGCCTGAGACGTTGGTCGTTGCGGCGAGGTCCAACCATCATACGGTTTTACCCCGCGGCGAGCGCTTGTCTGATAGCGCACTTTCGCAAGGAGGTCAAAGGGCGAAAGCGGTGTAAAAGCGACCGCGAAAACCGCCGATCCACACAGGCGGCGACCAAGCCCCCCAAACCACCCCCACAGGTGTCAGTTTTGGGGTCGATCGTGGGCTCGGGCTCGGGCTCGGGCTCGATGTCGAGGTCGATGTCGAACTCGATGTCGATGTCGAACTCGATGTCGAACTCGATGTCGATGTCGAACTCGATGTCGATGTCGATGTCGGAATCGGTCTCGATGTCGGAATCGGTCTCGATGTCGATGCTTGGAGGCAGTCTGGAGCTTGGTGAATCCCCCCAACGACCTCACTGCGTTCGGCCACTTCCCCCCAGGGGGAAGATGCCCGCGAGTGCGGACATAACCGAGATCGACCCCGAGACCGAGATCGAGATCGACCCCGAGACCGAGATCGAGATCGACACCGAGACCGAGAACGACATCGAAACCGACCCC
>SKMT01000050.1 GCA_007120915.1 Myxococcales bacterium
CGGGGCCCATGGGCGGAACCTGTCAAAACGAGACCGTCTGTCGATTGCCCGGATCTACACTTGTATCGGGCTGGTTTCACGCAATCGGCCGAGGAGGGGAGAACTGCGGTGCTTCAACTTTCTTGACACCGCCGGGCCCCATGATAGCATCGAATCTGATTTATTGTCACCAAATCGCCGAGCGCCAGTAATGCTGTCGAATCTATCCAGCCTGCAAGGTTTGAACGCCTCACGGGAGGAGCTGTTTTGAGCAACAAGATGTCCCCCGCTATCCGTCTACCCCGGGGTTCCAGATTCTGGACGATCCTGGTAGTTGCCCCGGCGCTCGTCGGTGTCGCCTGCGCGACGACGCCTGACGAACCGGACGTCACCATCGAAGACGTCGAAGCGGTGCAGGAACGCGTCGAAGATGTGGAGCGTACCAACGGCAGGCTGACGGTTCGCGTCGAAGAGATGGAGCGCCAGATGGCGCTGGTCCAGGACCGCGTCGACTCCAATCGCATTGCCCTTCAGCGGCGCGGCTACCTGAGAGGGCAGGGCGACCGCTTCGCGCACGCTCCCGATCAGCAAGGAGATGCCCACAGCGAACGTCCCGGCCCGGCACCTGAGTCCCACTATCAGGGCCAGGGTCAGCAGCAGGGCGACGAGGGTTATCGGGCCGATCCCACCATGCAACAGCGCATGGATCAGCGCGGCTACCGGCGCATTCCCCTGTCAGATCAGCAGTCGGGACATCAGCAACAACCACAGCAGCACCAACCTCAACAGCAGCGAACCCCCGAAGACCCCGCCGGAGGGCATCTGGACTACGATCCCGGCGACAGCGACTCCGAACAGCCCGCCTCCGATGGCGAAGAGATCGTCATCACCAATGAAACACTGGAAGAGCGTTTCGGCCCCAGCAGCTCCAGCCCCGAACCGCAACAGGAATCGCAGCCGTCGCAGCAGCAGGACCAACAGCCACAGGCTCACGAACCCGTCACCAGCGAGCGGCTTCCCACAAGCGACGAACTCGAATACGATCCGTCCGAACAACAGCAACCCCAGGAAGAGCAGGCTGAGCAGTCAGCAGATGATGATGCCGACGACGATCCGCTGGAGGGGCTGACCACCGCCGACGGATCGCCTGTCAATGAGGTGGACGTCGAGCGCTGGGTCGATGCCTCCGATGATTCACTGTTGGAGCTGTATCAGGACGCGCTGAGTGAATACCGACACGGCGACTACAGCAGCGCGCTGGAGGGCTTTACGGAATTTTTAGGCGCCGGGCCCCGCGATGACTACGTCGACAACGCGCTCTACTGGATTGGGGAGTGCCACTACGGGCTTGGCGAATACCAGACCTCCGTGCAGTACTTCGAGCGGATCATCGACGAATTGTCCAACGCCGACAAAGTACCGGACGCGATGCTCAAGAAATCGCTGGCCTACGACCGAATGGGCAAGTCTGAAGAGTCCGTCGACCTGTTGGAACAACTGGTGGACCAGTACCCCAATTCAAATCCTGGACGACTGGGCAAAGAACGATTGGAAGAGAAGGGCCATCACTGATGGAATGAATGGCTCACATGTCCTGGTGGCATGTCTGATGAGCGATACTGAGTAGGTCAGCCCCGAACGAGATGTTCGAACTGGGCTGGCGCGAAGTCGGGAGTGACCATGAAGAAGAGACGTAACAGTGGTGAATGTCGAGCCCAGAACCGGGTCGTCAGCAGACGCAACGGTTCGATCGTGGCGGTGGGGGCAGCGCTGCTCGCCGCAACGGCCTTCGGGCTTGTGACCAGCTCTGCTCAGGCCCAGCAGCCCGGGGAGCAGGACGAACCGGGCTACCATGAGGTCGTCCAGGGCGACACCCTCTGGGATCTGTCGGGCCGCTATTTCGGCGACCACTACCAGTGGCCCCGCATGTGGAGCTACAACACCCAGATCACCAACCCGCACTGGATCTATCCCGGTGACATCATCTACCTGCAGGAGCGGGCGGTGATGGAGGAAGCGGTCGCCGAGGCCGAACCGGCAGTGCATCAGGAAGATTTCGACGAGGCCGAAGATGCGCCACTGGGTCACGAAGATTCGGTTGGGCTGTATTTGCCCCTCGGTGGGATGATCACCACCGAAGAAGAGGAAGCGGTCGGTCGAATTATCGGCTCCCCAAAAGCGGCTCGAATGCTCGTCGAACACGACGAAGTCTGGGTTGGGTTCGGCGACGACGCCTACCGAGAAGACGAGGAAGATGAACTCAGCGACGCCGAAATGGAGGAGATCGATGATCCCGGCGACGTCGAGGAGGGCGACCGTTTTGCAATTATCCGACTCGATGGGGCTGTCAAAGACCGCGACGGCGACAAAATCGGCAACAAGTACTACATCCTCGGCAGCCTTGAAATTACGGAGGTCCCCGAACGCGAGGAAACCGCCAAGACCTCGATGATCAAGGAGTCGTGGCGAGAAATCGAGCGGGGCGACCTGCTGGTACCGTACGAGCGTCAACTGCAACTGATTCAGCCCCGGGAGGCCGAAGACGATCTGGTCGCTCGCATCGTCGACACTCTCGATCCCGGATTCGCCTTCGCTCCCCAGGAGTACGTGTTCATCGACCGGGGCGCCGAAGATGGCGTGCGCCCGGGCAACCGCTTCTTCGCCTACCAGCAATGGGAAGGCTTCGAAGACCCCCGCGACGAATCGGCCCCGGAGATTCCCTGGCAGCAGGTCGGCCAACTGATGGTCGTCGACACCCGGGAACAACACTCCGTGGCAGTGATCACCCGTTCGGAGCGTGAACTGTACGTGGGCGACCGCCTGGAGATGTACCGGGGACACTGACGCCCAGAGCCCAGCACCCAGAGCCTAACGCCCAGCACCCAGAGCCTAACGCCAAACAAGTGGCGTCTCCCCGAGCGGGAGGCGCCATTTTTTTGTGTCGTCCTGGAGGACACGCCGAGAGTTTACATAACATATATTATCGGACATTGTGCCTGTAGATAGCAGAATATTCTGTTAAGGCAGGAAATTTCCACCACTGCTGGAATGATTCCGTCCCCGGTGTTGGTTAGTTGCTGCGAATGGAGGCTTACCCGGTATTTGGAGGCTTACCCGGTGAACTTGTCGATGAGTTTGGCGAAAAAGCCCTTGTTTTGCTCGCGCTTCTTCCTCATCTCCAGAAGTCGCTTCTGACGCTGAGCCGTGGTGTTTCTCGGATTGTACTGCAGCGCTTCTCGAAACAGCGCCTGCGCCTCTCGATAGCGCTTCAACCCCATTGCCACCACTCCCAGATATGCCAGCAGTGAATCATTTTCCGGTTTCGCATCGACGCAGTCGTCGAGCTTGTCGTAGATCTCTTTGGCATCGCTGCGGCTTTCGGGGATTCCCTCTTCATCTTTGGGCAGCAGCAGATACTCGGTGTAGATGTGATAGGCCTGGTACTCGATGTCATCGGGGTTGTTTTCGACGGCGATGCGAAACTGCTCGTGAGCCCCCTTGTAGGAGCCACGCGACAGCATGTTGCTGCCCTTTTTGAACGCGTTTTCGGCGGTGAGGATGGCGCCGACATCGGTGTTCTCACCGGACAGCTCCATGTCGTATTCGGTGCGCTTTTCTTCGTCGGTCAGCACCTGATGGGCTGTATTGATGGTCGAGAAGATTTCCTGAAGTTTCTGGCGATACTCCTGCCCACCGAGAGCGTCGATGTCGTAGCGGTCGACATGCCACTCTTTGGCCAACTGCCGGAAGGTGTTGGCCGCCTGGCTGGCCAGTTCGGCGTCGCTTAGTTGGGAGTCCACCTCCAGCAACTCGTAGTATGACGCCTCGTCGAGCCGGCTGTGCATCCGGTCGATCTTATCGCGAACTTCCTGAATATCCTCAGCCATGAATCCCTCGGTGTTTTGCCAGGCAAGTCGTCTCTACCGACGATGTTCTTCGCACAATGTAGGACAGCCCAAACGTCGATGGCAATGGGTAGGTACAACGGTGGAGTTCGTCGACAATGCTCCGTACAGCGTTCGCACAACCCCAGACGGCGGTCCTACAGATGGATGGCAACCAAGAAGTGGCTACGCAGGGATTCGAACCCCGGACCTAGCGGATATGAGCCGCTCGCTCTAACCGACTGAGCTACGTAGCCATGACGGTGAAATCAGCTCGATTTCACCGGCGGGCGCCCATAGATAAGGCAACCACCTATCGGCGTCAAGACGATGTTCGAGGATCAATACACACACCTGACCGGCGTCATTCCTCGGTGCAACCTGCCATCGCAGCCACCGGGAGGACGCATCGGCGGAAAACAGAATTTGACACCGCCCGGATCACCGGTACAACGGTTAGGTGAATTCGGTGTTGTTCTACAACTGGTTACAGCCGGATCAACCGGTATCTGCTGTACCTATTTCTCTGTGACGTTGACCTGAGCCATGCGTATCCACGGCCCCTCCGATCGAAATCGCCTTGTTAAACTCGGTGCACTCACCTGTGGGTTGACCGCAGCAGTGGTCGGACTGACGGTGATGACCGCCGGCGCCAGCACTCCCGCCGGCGACGAAGTCGACCGGGCAACCGACGTTGCCGAACGGGCGGCTGCCACCGAAACATCGGTGCGCACCCTGAGGCTCGACGCTGCCGCCGACGACGCCGAAGATGCTGCCGGCCGCCACGCCGATTCAATGGTGCGCGCCGCACAGAGCTTCGAACAGTTGGAATTTCCCAGCGTCCCCGACGACTGGGCCGCCGCCGGCGTCGACCTCGACGAGGCAGAACCAACAGAAGACGGTCGGCTGATCCAGGTGTTGCCCGATGGCAGCAAAGTCACCTTCACCGTCGACCCCGAACTCCAACAGCGCGCCGAATCGGTGATCAACACTCATCCCGTTCCCCACGGCAGCCTGGTGATGATCGATCCACCCACCGGTCGGGTACTGGCGATGGCCGACGAATCGCGACGCGACAGCGAGTATCAGGATCTGTCGGTAAACGCCCGCCCTCCCTCGGCATCGGTGTTCAAGGTCGTGACTGCCGCCGCCTTGATGGAAGAGGCCGGACAGGGTCCCAACGACCAGGTCTGTTTCCACGGGGGAACCCGAGGGCTGACGAAGACCAATATCACCGGTCATCCCGATCTGGATACCCAATGCGACGATCTCAAAGGCGCTCTGGCCCGCTCCATCAACTCCCTGATCGCCAAACAGACCTACCACAACCTCAGCCCCGACAAGCTGCACGAGTGGGCTGAGCGCTTCGGCTACAACCAGCCGATCCCCTTCGAGTTGCCCGTCGAGCCGAGCACGGCCAGCTTCGACGACGACCCCTATGAGACCGCTCGCGCCGCCGCCGGGTTCTGGCACACCCATCTCAGCCCCCTTCACGGCGCGATGATCGGTGCCATGCTCGCCAATGACGGCGTGATGATGAAACCCACCATCATCGAGCGCTACCAGTGTCCCGACGGCGAGGTGCTGTACGAGGCCGAGCCCCAGGTGTTCCGCGAGGTCATGGAGCCGGATACGGCCAACCAGCTCGCCGAGATGATGGAGGCGACCGCCGAGACTGGAACGGCCCGAAATCACTTCCGCAACCGCCCCGGCTTCCCCTCCAGTATCAACGTATCCGGGAAAACGGGCACCCTCTCAAACCAGAATCCCTTTCTTCGGTTCACCTGGTTCGTCGGCTTCGCCGAACACCAGCAGTGGGATGACCATCCCGGTGTTGCCATCTCCGGGCTGATGGCCAACGATCCGGAGTGGTACATGATCGGCCCCCGCGCCGCCAGCAAGGGGCTGAACCACTACTTCTCGCTGGAACAACAGCGCCGCACCGAACCGGAAGACGTCATCGTCAGCCAGTAGGCCGGCCCTTGCCCTTCAGCGCGAGCGAATCTCTTCTTCGAGCGCGTCGTACTTGCTCTCGATCTCTTCGAGGGCGCCCCCCTTCTGTTCCCACTGCATCATCGCCTCGGTAAGCCGGGTCTCCAGCTCGCTGTGGCGCTTCTTGAGCGATGTGATTCGCTCCCCTCCCTGCCGATGGGTCTCGGGATCGGCCAGTTGTTGCTGCACCTCATCGAGTTCTTCTTCCAGGCGGGCGACCTCTTCTTCGAGTTGCTCGACGTCGCGGCGCAACTGACGGGTCTCCTCCTGCTTCTGTCGACGAATCCGCGCCGTCTCTCGACGAATCTCTTTCGCCGACAGCTTTTTCTCTTCGCCTGTGTCGCCCTTCTCGTCGGCCTGTTGTGACAGCTTCTGCTCATCGCTTTCCCGGTCGCGTCTCCACCGGTACTCGTCGTAGTCGCCGGGATAGCTGCGAAGCTGCCCCTCCTCGATGTGGACCACCTGGTTGACCACCTCGTTGAGAAAAAACCGGTCGTGACTGACCACGCAAAACGCCCCCTCGAACTGCCGCAGAGCTTCTTCGAGCACCTGGCGTGACGGGATGTCCAGATGATTCGTCGGCTCGTCCAACAACAGACAACCTGCCGGCTCCAGAAGCATCTTCGCCAGCGCCAGACGGCTCTTCTCTCCCCCCGAAAGCACGGAGATCGGCTTGTCGACATCGTCGCCCGAGAAGAGAAATGCCCCCAGAATGGAGCGCACATCCCGGGCGGCTTCGGTGCTCGCAGAGTCGTACATCTCCTCGATAACCGTGCGATTTACGTCGAGTTGATCCACCGAGTGCTGGGCAAAATAGGCCACGTCCACGCGGTGGCCACGCTTCACAGTCCCGGAGTCGGGCTGAAGTTTTCCGGCCAGAATGTTCAACAGCGTCGACTTTCCCGCTCCGTTCGGTCCTACGAAGGCAACGCGATCGCCGCGGTGGAGCTTAAAATCGACCCCGTCATAGATGACCTGATCGTCGAATTTCTTTTCGATCTCCCGCGCTTCGATCACCACCTTGCCAACCCGCGGAGATGGTGGAAATTCAAAGTGGATATTTGATTCGTAGGACGGTGGCACCTCCACGGGTTCCATCTTCTCGAGCGTCTTGATTCGACTCTGTACCTGGCTGGCCCGGGAGGCGTTGTAGCGAAACTTGTCGATAAACTCCTGGATACGCGCCCGTTCCTGTTGCTGTCGTTCCTGCTTTTTGAGCAGCCTCTGACGCCGCTGTTCCCGCTCGGTCAGATAGTAGTCGTAGTCGCCTTCATAGCTGGAGATGCTGCCGGCGTGTAACTCGGCGATGGCATCGACGGTGCGGTTCAAGAAGTAGCGGTCGTGGCTGATGATCACCACCGTTCCGTCATAGTCGGTCAGGTACTGTTCGAGCCACTCGATCGATTCGACGTCCAGATGGTTTGTCGGCTCGTCCAACAACAGGACGTCGGGGCTGCTGAACAGAATCCGCGCAAGCAGCGCCCGCATCTTCCAGCCTCCGGAAAACTCACCGATGGGTCGATCCGCTTCACCGGGGGCAAACCCCACACCGGCGGCAATCTCACGGGCTCGGCCACGCATCCCGTAGCCGCCCTCGCGGCGAAATCGATCTTCCAGGCTGGCATATTCTTCCGCTGGCTCTGCGTCCGATCCGGCGTTGGCCATCTGCTCTTCGAGCACCGTGAGCTTCCGCTGCAGCTCCAGCAGGTCACAGCGGCCCTTCAGCACCACGTCCAACACTGTGCCCTCGTCGCCGATGTCCATCTCCTGGGGCAAAAAGCCGATGCGCGCGTCTCGAGGGCGTATCACCCGGCCGTCGTCGGCTTCTTCGTCGCCGACGATTATGCGAAACAGCGTGGTCTTCCCCGCCCCGTTTGGCCCCACGAAGCCCACCACTGCCTCGTCGGGCAACTGCCAGTTCAGATTCGTAAAAAGCTGCTCACCCCCGTAACTTTTCGATACCGACTCCAGTTGAATCATGGATGGTCCCGATGATTTTGCCTCGTTGTCTGTGCCCCCAACCTAACGCCGATCCTGTGTTCGGGGCCAGCGCCCTGACGATGGATCTCGAACAGTTCCCCATCCCCTGTTGGTTTTATCTCGCCCTCCGGTCTGCAACCGTTCAAATGCGATCAAATCAGTGCCGCCTGGCAAAATTGACACCTTCACGCAGCGGTTGGTATTCTCGCGCCAGCTTCTTTGGAGATTGAATGGTCACCATGTCGTCGACTACCACCGCCGGGCACTCCGGAGTACTTCGACGTATTTCTCGACACTGAACCATGAAGGTATGACGATGAAACGCTTTGGCGTCGTTTTCTGCACGTTCGCAACGGTCCTGTTCGGCATGCTCAGCACAGCGGCAGCAGATCAACAGGGAGTGGTCATCGTCGATTTCGAGACCTTCGATGTCGACGAAGCACTGCTGGAGCGGTTTTACGACCATGTCGAGGCGGTGCTCGATGATCACGACCAGTTGAGCAAACAAGAGATCGGGCAGGTGACGATGGATGAGCTGATGCTGATGGCCGGCTGTGACGCTCCCCATGAAGAGTGTCTGACCGCCGTCGGTGACCTGGTCGACGGTGATCAGCTTCTGTTCGGCTCCATCGAGCGAAGCGAAGACGTGCACATGTTCACCATGAGCCTGTTCGACTTCCAGAGTGGTGAGTTCGAACGTGAAATCAGCGATCAGACCCTGCAGGGGGACGCAGACTGGCTGGCCGACGGAATGCCGGCGGTCGTCGAGCACCTGCTTTACGGAGCAACCGCTACCGTGGACGTCCAGATCGACGGGGCCTCCGATGCCGAAGTGCAGGTCAACGGTGAGTCAGCGGGCACTGGCTCGGTGACCGTCGAGGACGTTGCTCCCGGCGAGGTGTCCGTGGTCGCCACTGCCGGGGACGACGAGCAACAGGAGCGGTTCATTGTGCGCCACGACGAAGAAAAGACCGTCGAATTCAGCTTTGAAGAAGTCATCGCCGACATCGACGATCCCGATGCCGCCCCATCGCTGGTTCCCGGTCTCGCTGTCGGTGGTGCCGGCGTGGCGGCCACGGTGCTGGGCTTCGTCGGTCAGGCCCAGCTTGCCGGCGCCGACGCTCGCGCCGATTCGCTCATCGACGGCCGTGGTGCCGTCGACGCCGACCAGCACTCCGAACTCCAGGAGATCGAAGGCGAACTGACCCGGGCCAACACCATGCGGTGGATCGGCTTCAGCGCCGGGGCGATCGGGCTGGCCGGTGGCGGATTCCTTCTGTACCAGGCATTCACCCACGACGCCGATGCCGACAGCATCGCCTCCGAGCGAGACCTGCGTATCGACGTCGGTGCCTCCGACGAAGGTGTCAGCGCCGGGTTCCGCCTCTCCTTCTGACCATCAATCCAGATTTGCCAACACCGAGCGGGCGATGACGTACAGCGTGGTGGGGTCATCGTCCATATCGCGCAATGCGATCAGGTATTCGAAGGTCTCTTCGAAGGCGCTGCTGGCGTTGTGCACCAGATGCCATCCAATAAATTCGGCCGACCCGTCCTCGTCTCTGTGCTCTCGCACCACCCGGTCGAGCACCGCCAGGTCCTCATCCTGGCGGTCGGTGATGATGGCGTGGGCAAGCCGGCGTCGCGCCGCGTCGGTGACGTCATCGGAAGCCACCTTGCTGCGAAGAATATCCAACAGCTTGTCGCGATGGGTAAGCGCATGGTCGATGGCCACCATGTAGACCCGCCCGGCCGAATGGCTCAGGATTCCTTCATATAGAAGCTCACGGGCTTCGTCGTTTAAGTCACGGGGGTCGACGACGTCTCCGAAGTCGTCGGGGGGATTCTGCAGAGCGCCGCGTGCGTGGCCCCGGGCGCGCTGCGGATCGATGCTCAGAACGGTTACGAAGGCTTTCCAGCCGATGTCGTCTTCGCGGTCGCGAAGCAAAAGCTCCAGCGACGGAATCGATTCGGGAAGTCCGATCTCGCCGAGCGCTTCCACAATGGCCATGCGCACCTTCGGGTCATCGTCGTTGACCACGAACCTCAGCATATTGGCTGCCTCCGCATCCCGGATCTGGCCGATGGCGTTGACCATCTCGATGCGAACGTCCTGCTCGGCCTCGCCCTGAAGCCCGGAGCGAAGATTCGACAGCACCTCCGGGTTGGCCATATGCCCCAGCCCTCGCGCAGCATAGCGGCGGATATCCGAGCGCCCTTCTCCCATGGCGTTGATCAGCCGCTGTTGTGCCTCGGGCCGGTCGGTGCGTCCCAGGGAGCGAACCGCGGCGATGCGGTCTGCAAAGTCGGTGCTGGAGAACTTCTCCATCAGATCATCGACCAGTGCGTCATCGGCATCGGTGGCTGCCACCTCATACAGCAGTTGCCACTCTCGCTGACGGTCCGCTTCCTCAGCGGCCATCGCCATCTCCGCCTCTTCGATGAGGGGACGGATCTGGTCGATGTCGGCACGGAAGTCGAAGTCCACCAGATACTCCAGCGTCTCCACCCGCTGATCTTCGTCCATCTCTGAGAGCCGACCCACCAGATGATCCACACCTCGCTGTTCCTCCAGTTTGACCAGCCGTCGTGCCGCCGCATCGGCGTTGTCCTGATCGGCGTCGCCGACCATTGCCTCAAGCAGTGCGACAATCCGGGACTGTGCGTCGCCCTTCGCACCGACGGCATCAGCAATGTCGAGCGCCTGGCCACGGATATCGGCGTCGTGGTGGTCGGCGAGTTCTTCGGCGGCCTCCAGCGCCGCCTCTCCCGGAATTTCCAGCACCGCTTCCAGTGCCGCCTCCCGCTGCGATTCATCGCCCGCGGTGAGCCGGTCGGTCAGATTCGAATACAGTGTTCCCGTCTGTCGGGCCAGAAACGAAAACAGCACCGACCGATCTCGTTCGTCGCCCTCTTCGAGCACTTCCTCGATGACCGCCAGAAGTTGGTCCTCCGTCAGATGGGCGACCAGTTGCATCACTGCGTCGCCCAACTCCGGAGCCTCCAGAAGCTGTTCGGCCAGAAACGACTCTGCGCCGCCCTGGCCGGCGGCAACCATTGCCGTACCCACGGCCAAACGTTCATCGATGCCACGGGCGTCCTGATGGTCCTCCAGGCTGTCGCGCTGGTCGGCACTACCGACGTGACCGATGGCCAGAAACCCCGCTGCTTGAAGCTGTGGGTCCGGATTTTCCACCAGCTCATCGGCCAACTGACGAATCTCTTGCTGAGCTTCGTCTGCAAAGGCCGCCGACGAGCCCCCCAGAACCAACAGCGACACGATTACAACGGAACAGAGGCGATGATACCACTTCATGGGAGATTCCGGGGTTGAAGTTGTTCTGATTTTGCGCTGTCTATCGGACGTGTTCAGGCGCCGAAATAATCATTCATCCGAGACTCGATGCGCTCCTCGACTTTTCCTTTGAACGGCCTGGCGAACAGCTTCAGCTTGATGTCGATGGCCACATCGGAGTCAGTGACCTGGAACTCGCCGCTGAACCCCTTGCCGCTGACATCGGCTTTGGTGCGGTCGCTGTTCCAGTCGATATCGTTGACCAACGACGAGAATTCGTCGCGTACATCGTCCACGATCTCTTCGACTTTCGATTTTGCTTCGTCCAGGCTCATGCCGTGTTCGCGGCGCACAGAAATATCAGCCATTGGGCAATCCTTTTTGGTTTCGTTGATTTTCCAAGCAAGTGTCAGACACCGTCGGCGACGGTAGCAACCGGCAAGAAGAGGTGTCAAATCCACGCGCGCCCCTGCGTAGGAGTCATCACCACAGTGCCCACGCGTTCGCCCGTCAGCCTTGACATCGCGGCTGGTGGTCGATGTTGTCAGTGCTTCGAAGATGTGGGACACACAACGAGACGAATACCGATGACCGGCGGGAGGAGAACACACCATGGCTGACCTGCAAAAACCGATTCGCCAACTCCAACAACAAGTAGGCGATGCGTCCCGGGAGGTTTTGCGCATCGAGGCACATATCCGCCGCGGCGAGCTGCGCGCGGCCTCCGCTCGCATCGACGGGGTGCGCCGGCAGCTCGCCGGGCTGAAGAGCCACTCCGACACGGCGCTTCAACTGGCGGCGGTGGGTGCTCAACTCGGCTTGCTGTCCGGTGGCGGAAGCTGGCTTCGTGGGCGCATCCCGGCTGCGCTTTTGTGTGCCGCCGGCGGATGGATGTTCGGTCAGTCCATGCTGCTGGACGTTGAGCGCGAAATTGACGCGCTTCTCGACCATGTCAGCTACCTCGAAGAACAGACCGCTGAGCCCTCGGACACCGAATCATCCCGGGCCGGTTCCGCGGCCACGGAATGACCGCCCTTTTGTACTGCCGGTGCACGGGCTCCGGGTGCGGTTGTATCACCGATGTATTGATTGCTCCCCTCTTCCGACACTGACCGGTCATCGACCATGAGACACGCCAAGATCGTCTGCACCCTGGGACCCGCTTCCAACTCCCCCGAGGTCATCGAAGAGATGATCGAAGCCGGGATGAACGTCGCCCGGCTTAATTTCTCTCACGGTACCCACGAAGACCACCGCGAAACCTACGAACGGGTCCGACAGGTCTCCCGCAAGATGAACACCCCGGTGGCGATTCTGCAGGACTTACAGGGGCCCAAGATCCGCGTTGGAACCTTCGAGGAAGGCTCGGTACAACTTCACAAGGGCCATTCCTTCACCATCACCGCTGAGGATGTAAACGGGACCAGCGAGCGTGTCTCTACGACCTACGAGAACCTGCCGGCCGATGTCGATGATGGTGATATTCTTCTGCTCGATGACGGCCTGCTTCGGCTTCGCGTCACCGAGGTGGAGGGCCCCCGGGTTCACACCGTCGTGGAGGTCGGTGGGATCCTCAAGAATAACAAGGGCATCAACCTTCCCACCGCCGCCGTCTCCGCTCCCAGCATGACGGACAAGGACAAGCGCGATCTGGCATTCGGCATGGAGCTGGGTGTGGATTATGTCGCGCTCAGCTTCGTGCGTTCGGCGCTGGACATCCACCAGCTTCGCTCCCAGATGCCCCGCGATCGCGCCGACGACGTGCTGATCATCTCCAAGATCGAAAAGCCGCAGGCCATCACCGAACTCGACGACATCATCGCCGTATCCGATGGCATCATGATCGCCCGCGGGGATCTGGGTGTGGAGCTGCCTCCCCAGAAGGTGCCCATGCTCCAGAAGATGGCCATCGAAAAGGCCAATGAGGTCGGTTGCATCTCCATTACGGCCACCCAGATGCTGGAGTCGATGACCACGAACTTCCGCCCCACCCGCGCCGAAGCCTCCGATGTTGCCAACGCCATTCTCGACGGCACCGATGCGGTGATGCTCTCCGGGGAAACCGCAGTGGGCAAATTCCCCGTCGAATCGGTGCGGATGATGTCCTCGATCATCGAGGAGGTCGAATCGAGTGCCGGCTTCGCCTCACAGCCGGAGCCTCAGTTTATTCGCGGGCTGATGACCTTTCCCAACGCCGTGGCCCGCGCCGCCACCATTGCCGCCAACGAATTGAACGTCAAAGGCATTGTGGTGCTGACCAGAAGCGGATTTACCGCCCGACTGATGATGACCTACCGTCCCGGAAAGCCCATCATCGGCTGCACCCCCGATGAGCGTGTCTACCACCAGATGGCGCTGTACTGGGGCGTGGAGCCCTATCGAATCCAACTGTTGAAGAACACGGACCGGATGCTCGAGCACGTCGAAGAGATGATGTGCGAAGAAAGGGGGGGCAAACCGGGCGACGAAGTCATCGTCGTGATGGGGTCGCCCGCCGGTGGCAAACCTACCGAAACGAACATGATCAAGTTCCACCGCATCGGCGGATGACCATCCCCTGGTGTTGGTGTTGATGCACCGGTTCAGTCGGCGACCACGCAGTTACGGCCCTGCTCTTTGGCGCGGTACAGCCGGTCGTCGGCGACTTTGATGAACGCAAACGGGTTGACCTCGTCTTCCTGGCGGTCGCGCCCGTTGCGCTGGACATATTCGCGAATGTCCGCCACTCCCAGCGACACCGTGATCGGGATGTCGACATTGTCGAAGGTAAACGGCTCTTCTTCGATGGTGCGTCGGATCTTCTCTGCGGTCTGCACGGCCTGTGACTTGTCGATTTCGGGCAGCAGCAGGATGAACTCCTCACCGCCATACCGCGCGAAGATGTCATCGCGACGGATTGACCGGACGATCCGCTGGGCACACTGCTTGAGGATGTGGTCGCCCGCCAGGTGGCCGTAGTTGTCGTTGACCGGCTTGAAGTGGTCGATGTCCAGCATCACCAGCGACAGATCCCTGTCGTAGCGCAGACACCGGCTCATCTCCCGCTCCATCTCCTGGAGGAAATAGCGCTTGTTGTACACCTGGGTGAGTCCATCGGTGGTGGTAAGCCGATAGATCTCGTCGTGGTACGACGCCTCGACATTGCTGCCGGTGAGAAACTTGAAGATGGTCCGACCGATCTTGACCTGATCACCGTCTCGAAGCCCCTGCTTTTCGACGGGGCGATCGTTGACGTAGGTGCCGTTGGTCGACTTCAGATCGCGGATGAACAACTGGTTATTCTCTTCCTCGATCACGGCATGGTTTCTTGAGATCGACTCTTCATCGATCTGGATATCCACCTTGCTGGAACGGCCGATGACCGTCGATTCCTGCGTCAGTTCGTACTTCTTGCCCAGGTCCACTCCGTTGATCACCACCAGGCAGGCGTCTTCGGTCGACGATTCTTCCGGCGGCATCGGGCGGATGACCGTAACAACTGTGTTGTCTTTACCCATATTCGCCTTCTTCCGTCTCCGAACCTCTGCCACAACGGCCCTTGGGGACCGGTGAGTGCTGGTTTTCCCACCGCTGTTCAATCGGCGGGGGAATGCGTCAACCAGCAGACGCGCAAACCGTTAGAGCGGTTCGATAGGTGACTACAATTGTATTCCGCAGAGGGATGTTGTTATTCCATATTAAAACAGATTGAGACCCTGATTGCAATGATTCCGCTGGCTTATATCGCAACCCGGCACCATCTGCCAACGAAGCAATCGTTACGAGTTGTGATGCTGCGCTTTGTGACGGTTGTTGGCTTCACCCAACAGCCGGATCGGGTTCACCCAGAAACTGGATCGCCTCGCTGCTGGTGTGGGCTTCGGTAGCGTCAAGCATCTGCTGTGCCAGTTGTCGGTGGTCCGGGTGGCCCAGAAGCCCGTGCGCGATGTTCTTGCCCAGCTCGACGCCGGGCTGGTCGAAGGTGTTGATGCCAAGCAACTCACCGGCCAGCGCGGTAATCATCTGCCAGGAGTACAGAAACGCTCCGATCGTCGACGGGTTGATCGCGTCGAATCGCCAGGTGGAGGTGGGCCGGCCTGCCTGTTGCAGCGCCGCCCGGGTCCCTTCCAGCTCCGCACCAAATACCCGGGACAGCCGTTGGCCCTCTAGATGACTCAGCGCAGCGGGCATCGACGGAGACTGAGGGATGGTGCGCTCCCGATCGAACTGGTCGACTTCCAAAAAAGTGATGTGCTTGTCGTTGGGCCCCTCCCGGTACAACTGCACCTGGCTGTGTTGGTCGATCACGCCCACCGCTTTGATCGGCGTGGTTCCGGTGTGAACCGTCTCACCACGGCGGTTGGTCGCCTTGCCCAGGCTCTCGGCCCACAACTGGCGGAACCAGTCGACAAGCCCGGTGAGCCTGTCGGCGTAGCTCATCATCACCAACTGGTCGAAACCTCGTTCGGCAAGCGCCAGATGCTCGGCGGCGACCACCCCCCAGCTCGATGCGATGGCGTCGACATCGCTGTGGCGATCACGGGCACGCTTCGCACCATCGACAAGAGCGCGAACCGGGTAGCCCGCAAGCGCCAGCGGCACCAGCCCCACCGGCGTCAGTACGCTGAACCGCCCTCCCACATTGGGGGGAATCGAAAAATCGAACCATCCGTGCTCGTCGACCAGCTTGCGAAGCGAGCCGCTCTCCGGGTCTGTCACCGCAACGATCTGGCGGTTCGCCCTCTGCTCGCCCACCGCGTCGATGAGCCACCGCCTGGCGATGGCAAACTGACTCATCGTCTCAACCGTGGTGCCACTTTTGGTGATCACCACTACCAGCGTGGTCTCTGGATCCAGGAAGTTGAACAGCCGATCGACGGACTCCGGGTCCAGATTCTCGGCGAAGTATGTATCGAGCCCCCGGCGATGTTTCGGCATCGCCGAGTGCAGCACCGCCCGCGCTCCCAGGCTCGAACCGCCGATGCCGATGACCAATTGATCGGTGAACTGCTCTTTTCGTCGCTCCTCAGCCCAGGCGACGATCGGATCGATCTCGGTGTCTGGAGTATGGACAAAGCCCACCTCCCCCTCATCGAACCGCCCCTGAAGTGTTCTGGCTGCGTTCAGAATCTCGTCGTCGTCTCCGGAGGGACGCTCCTCCGGTGACAACAACCCGTCGCCGTATAACCCGCTGCTGTCGAAATTGAGCATCACCGTCCTCCATCCACCAGAAAAGATTGAATCAACTGACGGTGAGCTAATGTTGGGCTGCTCGCCGATAAATCAACCGGAAAGCACCTCTTCCATCACCTCTGCGGCCGCCTCGATGTCGTCGCGTTGGACCATCTCCGTGGTCGCAACCAGCAGGTGGTTGCTCCACCGGTCCGAAATCGTTCCCAGATCGAAACCGGGCACCAGATCGCGTTGCAGACAGTCTTCGATGAACCCTTCTGCTTCTACGGGCAATTCCAGAACGAACTCGTTGAAAAACGGAGCATCGTAGGCGGGAGTGCCAATGCCCTTTTGCTCGAACAACTGCCGGGCAAACCGGGCGCGGGCCATGTTCAGATTCGCCAACTGACTCATCCCCCCTTTGCCCATCAGACTCAGGTAAATCGCCGCCGCCAGCGCCATCAGCCCCTGGTTGGTGCAGATGTTACTGGTGGCGCGCTCTCGGCGGATATGCTGCTCGCGGGTCGACAAGGTCAACACGTAGCCTTCGCGCCCCTCGGAGTCGACCGTTCTTCCGGCGAGCCTGCCGGGCATGGTTCGCAACTCACTTTCTCGGGCCGCAAAGATGCCAAGCGCGGGGCCGCCGAACGCCTGGCCGACCCCAAGCCCCATCCCCTCTCCGGCGCAGATATCGACGCCGAATCCACCCGGTGGTTCCGCCAGCGCGAAGGCGTGGGGCTCGTTGAAGGTGGCCACCACCAGGATGTCCTGTTCATGGGCCCATTCCACCAGCGCCGTCGGGTCTTCATACACCCCCAGAAAGTTCGGGGTCTGAAACACGATGCAGGCGACCCGAGAGGGGTCCTCGATGCGCTGGCGAAGCCCGTCGACGTCCAACTGCCCTGTCGACTCATCGATGTCGAACTCGAAGTACACATCGTCCTGCCATCGCAGGTAGGTCTCGATGGCCTGGCGGTACTCCGGATGCACCGATTCTGCCACCCACACCTGGTTGCGCTCCGGCTGGCGCCGAAAGCTGCGCTGGGCCATCAGCGCCGCCTCTGCGGCCGCGTGCGCTCCATCGTACATCGACGCGTTGGCCACCGGCATATCGAGCAGCTCGGCGATCATCGACTGAAACTCGAAGATTGCCTTGGTCGTCCCCTGGCTGATCTCGGCCTGGTACGGGGTGTAGGAGGTAAGAAACTCGGCCCGCAACAACAACTGATCCAGCGATCGGGGCACGACGTGATCGTAGCACCCGGCGCCCAACAGCGAGGTGACGTCGCGGCGCACCACCCGGTTGTTACCCGCCAGTTCTTCGAGGTGCCGGTGCAGCGAAATCTCGCTCATCGGCTCCGGCAAATCGATCTCGTCGGCCTTCTCGCGAAGCTCGTCGGGGATCGAGTCGAACAACGCCTCGATGGAGTCGACGCCGATCTGCTCGAGCATCTGCTCGATTTCTTCGGGGGTCTGAGGCAGATAGCGCATCGGAGATTACTCCCCTTCCAGGAATGTTTCGTAGGCTTCGGCGTCCATCAACGCCTCCAAATCGTCCGGGGCGTCTACCTTGATGCGCACCAGCCAGCCCCGGTCGTAGGGGCTTTCGTTGACCAGCTCCGGAGCTGTCTCCAGCTCCTCGTTCAGCTCCACGACTTCGCCGCCGACCGGCGCGTACAGATCGGAGACCGTCTTCACACTCTCGATCACACCGAACGCATCGCCCTGGTCGACCTCTTCGCCCACG